>CAYZYD010000340.1:0-5149 GCA_964482505.1 uncultured Planctomycetia bacterium
TTTGACCTTGGCTCCCGCTTCTGGAAGTTCGATATGCACGAGGTCGCCGAGTTCGCTCACAGCAAAATCGGTAATGCCAACGGTCACCACCCCGTTCGATTCGAGGGCCCACTCGTGTGAAGTTCGGTACTTGCGATCGGTCGGTATCTCAGCCATGGGAATCTCCTTTCGAGCTCAGGACTATGGAACAGCGTCGGGTTCGCTGCAAGAGAAATCGAAGCGGAGCGAGTGACTCGCTCCACCTCTCAGCCTTAGCGGAGACGCGCCGCTACGACCGCTTGTAAAAGGGGTACTCGTGCGGAACGAGCGCGGCTCGGTGTTTTCGAATCTCGACTTCGAGGGCGGCGTTATCCTCGAGGTCGGCACGGACGAGGGCTACCGCGATGTTCTTGCCGAGCGTGGGGGAGGGCGCGCCACTCGTCACGACTCCAACCGCTTCGTCTCCGGCGAGCACTCTCATCCCGTCCCGGGCGACTCGCTTTCCGTCAACGCTGTAGGCGCGCAGCTTACGCTCGGGCCCTTGGTCGGCGACTTGGCGGAGAGCGTCAGCTCCGATGAAGCCGTTGGGCTTCTTGAGTTTGACCGCGAAACGTAAACCGGCTTCGAGCGGATTGATTGTCTCGGAAAGCTCGTGCCCATAGAGCGGCATACCCGCTTCGAGCCGAAGGGTATCACGCGCGCCGAGTCCGCAGGGCTTGAGTCGATCGGAATCTGAATGTTCGAGCAGCGCTTCCCAAAGCGCCTCGACCTCGGACGACGGCACGTAGAGTTCAAAGCCGTCCTCGCCTGTATACCCTGTGCGCGAAATCCAACCCCGCCAACTTTCTCCGCCGATCGTGACCCGCCCCGCGGTGATCTTGTAGTAACCGAGCTGAGAGAGCTCAGGGACCCAGGTCGTCTCGCTGAGGGGAGCGAGAATCGACTCCGCGGCCGGGCCTTGAACCGCGATCATCGCGAGCTCCTCGGAGCGGTCTTCGAGCTTCGCGCCGGGCTGCACGAGCTTCTCGCCAAACCAGGCGATGAGCTTGTCGCGGTTACCCGCATTGACGACAAACCAGTAACAGTCTTCGAGTCGGTAGACGAGTATGTCATCGCGAACGCCACCCTCTTCGTTGAGAACGAGAGAATAGCGGATGTCTCCCACGGCGAGTTTAGCGGCGTGGTTGGTGATTACATGGTCGATCGCCTCGACGGCGCGTTCCCCGCGGATCTCGACCCGGCCCATGTGACAGAGGTCAAAGAGCCCAGCTTGATTTCTGACTTGGTGGTGTTCGCTGACGATCGAGTCGTACTGTACAGGCATTTCGAAGCCGCCAAACTCGACGAGGCGCGCCCCGTGCCGTCGGTGAGCTTGATTGAGAATCGTCTTTTTCATCGGGCTTCCTTTGCGGTTAATAAGCTGAGGTCAGGCAGGATTGGCGGGTGATCAGAGCCGGTGGCACATAGACCCGAAGGCATGATGCCGGGGGGCCACTTCGCTGTCGAGCACCGGTCGATCAAAAAAGCCCTCGGAGCTTTGAACTCCGAGGGCTTCTCGACCGGACCATCGATCGTAAGCAGTCCGCTCGTCAGGTGCTTCTGAATGAGGCTGGCGAGATGTGGGCGTTGAGCGCAATTGAGGTGCTGCGCTCCACGCCTCCAGGTATCGCCGACCTCCGAGTGAACGCCTGACGACTTCTCGCGACGCGGTTCATGAAAATGCGGGCTGCTAGCTAGAAATCGAGGTCGTCGTCACCGAGGTCGTCGTCAGGGGCGGTCGACCCGGCGCTCGATTTCTCGGCGATGGCCTTCTCAGCCCACTCTTCGTCGAGGGTTCCTTTGACTTCGATCGATTCAACCACGAACTTTGCTCCGCTCCAACGCAGGCCGACAAAACCGGTGCGCTGCACTTTGAGCTTGCGCTTGATGACAGCCTGGTCGTTGAATTTGACCGTGAGCTCGGATTCGTCCTCGTCGATCTTTTTGACGATCACGTCAAGCGTCTGCGGCTCGCGCTTGTTAAGCCAGCGCCTCGGGTCCTGTTTCTGCTTTTTGACGGCGGAATTCTCACCAGCGATCGGATTACCGCCGCGATAAGTCTTTGAGTTGAGACCGAACTGGGTGTCGTAGCCGACGGAGTGACAGTCTTTCCCCAACTTGTCGCTAAAAAGTAAGAGATCGAATGAGACCGACGGGGCCGCCGCCCAGAGCGAGTGGGAGGTTCGGACCCGGTAACGCAGGGTATCTTTGAAGCTCGCGTGGAGCATCACCATGCCGCTTTCGATCCCGTTTAGCGTGTACTCGGGAACAAATGTGTGCTCTCGGCCTTCGAAAAACGCAGTCTTACTGCTGACGAGAAGGTCCTTTTTGAAGTTCGGTCCGTCGAGCTCGTAGATCAGCGTGAGCTTGTCGCCGTCGTATTCGGCCGACCCGCTGTAGAGGCTTGTGATCGATCCGACGTCGGCCGAATCCGATCCGCCCGGGTCCGGGTCGTCAGGTTTGTCAATATCACCAATCTCGGGGAGCTCCGGCCGATCGGCCGACTTGCGGGCCGCTTCGGCCTCGCGCCGACGAAATTCAGCCACTTCGATCTTGTCTTCGTTCTTGGCGGTCATCAGCGCGTAGACGTAGTACTGCTCCGCCTGAGTGAACTTGGCCATCGCCTGGTCGAACTCACCATCTTCGAGGAAGTTGCCCGCTTCTCGCTCAAAGGCTCCAGCCCGGGTGAAGTCGGCGGTCGCCTTGGCCTCGGCCTCCGCTTCGACCGCCTTCTCTTTGGCAAGATTCATGGCGTCGTGAGCTTCAACGGCTCGGCTGTGGACTTTCTTGAGGGCGGGGAGTTGTTGAACGAGATACCTCATATCCGACAGGACGGCTTTGAGTTTTCTTTCTGTCGTCGCTCCGGGTTTCCTCGCAAAGTCGGTGTAAGCATTATCGAACCGAGTTTGGATCTGCTTATAGCGAGTCTTGAGGAGGGCAGGGCCACCCTCTTTGACAAAGTTCTCCTTCGACTTTTCGAAGTCCTGTTTGATCGACTCGCCGGCCGCGAGCTTCTCTTCCTGCTCTTCGAGGTCATCGAGACCTTCTTTGAAGGTTCGAATCGCGGCATTGAAATAGTGTCGCTTGCCTTTGGGGTCGTCCGTCTTCTTGGCTCGCTTGATATGTTCCACCCCGTCGCGGTAGGCACTTTCGAGAGATTTGGATTTGGCGAGCCCCTTTTCCTTTGCCCGTTTTTCGAGCTCCTCCGCCTCTTCTTCGAGATCGCGGAGCTCAGACGAGGAGACTTCCGCGTCACCTTTATCCTCCTTGCCTCCACAGCTCGTAAATCCGAAGAGGCAGAGATTAACTAACAGCAACCAGGTTAAGAATCGCACGAGTGATCCTTCCGTCGTCGGTCGACAGCGTTGAATCGCGTTGTCATCAACGTCGTCATGATTCGAGTCTTTTGAGTTCGGTTTCGCGGTGAGCGCCCATCGCTTTGAACTTACCAAACCGGTGTTCGAGTAGTTCGTCGGGGCTCAGCCGGCGCAGTTCTTCGTAATGCCTGAGAATCATCTCCTCGAGATTGCGCGCGATCGTCAAGTGGTCGCGGTGGGCCCCGCCCAGCGGCTCCGGCACGATTTCGTCAATGATCCCCATGGTCGACAAGTCGTCGGAGGTCAATTTGAGGATCTCGGCCGCTTTGGCCGCATAGGAGGCGTCTTTCCAGAGGATCGCAGAGCAGCCTTCAGGAGAGATGACGGAGTAATAGGAGTTTTCGAGCATCAAAATCCGATCGCCAACTCCGATTCCGAGCGCGCCGCCACTTCCGCCCTCGCCGATGACGACGCAGATGATCGGAACCTTGAGATCGGCCATCTCCATCAAGTTCTTCGCGACGACAAATGCCTGGCCGCGCTCTTCCGCGCCGACGCCGGGATACGCCCCGGGCGTATTGATAAAGGTCACGATCGGGATCTTGAATTTTTCGGCGAGCCGCATCTTCAGAATCGCTTTGCGATAACCTTCGGGATGCGCGCAACCGAAATGGCACTCCACCTTCTCGCGGTTGCTCTTCCCTTTACGGTGACCGACGATCATAAACTTCTCTTTGCCAATCCTCCCGAAGCCGGTGGCGATCGCCGGGTCGTCGCGAAACGCCTTGTCCCCGTGAAGTTCGAAGAAGTCGGTCACGATCAGTTTGATGTAGTCGGAGAAGGTCGGTCGATTGGGATGGCGAGCGATCTGGACTTTCTGCCACGGCGAGAGATGCGAATAGATCGCCTTCTTCTTTTCGTCGCATTTCCGTCGCATCTCGTCGATCTGGCCGGAGAGGTCGACGTCGGTCGTCTGGGTAAAGGAGAGCAGTTCTTCGATCCGATTCTCGAGCTCGACAATCGGCGCTTCGAATTCCATCCCCGGAACGGGAGAGATCTCTGTCATGGCTGCCTTTCGAGGGCGCGCAAGTCGGTCTGAGGAGCGCGGCTCCTCTCGGCCTCGGTGAAGGCCGGATCGTCGTCGAACTCGTCGGGCAACTTCCAGAGCGAGAACGGCCCTCCCCGAGACAATACTCGAGCCGCGGGGGAGTTCGACAGGTGGGTGCGAGGTGGCTTAAGCCCCACCAAATCACGACCCTGCATTGTAAGGCGAGTCGGGGAGAAGGAAACCCCGGAGGAGAAGCCTCAAGTTGTCGATTGAGCCCGGGCCCGAGGTAAGCTCGTCCCAAACCGCGTCAGTACTCGATCTCGGTCCTCGAGGACTGCCTGGAGGCATCCGAGCGCCCGAACCGCCGCTCCGCGGAAGCAACCTCTGCTCACCATCCCAAGGTCGGTGGAGGCGCGGCTTTTGAAACCCGGCGCGAGCTCATGGCGACCGCTCGGGGGCTCGCGCCCCGAGTCGAGCCCGCCTCGCGGACAGCTCGCCGCCAGCTCGCAGTCGAGACTTCTGTCAAGATTCATGAGTGACAGGAATCGTGGGGGTCGAGACGAGGCTCCCTTTTCAAATTGATCGAGTCCGTCACAATCGCCAGCGCCCGCAAGGGGTGCTTTCGGAGTTGAGGCTCAGCGCTCCTCTACCTTTCATCTCGAGTGACTCCTATATTGCTCGCGGCAATAAAGCAATTGTCGGTACGGTGGTTTAGAGGTCCGACCGGAAAGTGCAGTTGGCGAGGGTGGGGACCACGGCGCTCGAG
>CAYZYD010000341.1:0-5146 GCA_964482505.1 uncultured Planctomycetia bacterium
GGGAGGTCGAGGGCCGGCGATTCTTGCTCGAACTTTTCGAACAGGACACTAGGCTTAAACTTATCGGATCTCTCGTTCGATCGGAGCGGATTTGGACGCCACCGAACTAGCCAACCTCTTGCGGCGAGCCGCGCCTCGACGGCAACACCTTGAGGATGATCCAGAGCAGTCTGCGTATCGACTCTTTCACGGTTACGGGGAGGGTTATCCCGGAATTGCGATTGATCGTTATGGGGATTCGCTTCTCGTGATCGATAAACGGGGGCTCGACTGGAGACGTTCGGGTCTTGTTGAAGCGTTAATCGAACTCGGAGACTTTTCGGTGATCGGGGTGAGGCGTCAGCTCGCCCACGCCCGGGATCCCACGGCCCTCGAACTCGAATATCTCATCGGAACCGAGCCGGCGGCGCCGCTTACAGTTTGGGATAATGGGCTCCAGTTTCTCGTCGAACCCTACCACCGACAGAATCCGGGGCTCTTTCTCGACGCGCGCCCGGTGCGGCGCTGGTTGATCGAGAACTCAAACGGCCGGCGAGTTTTGAACCTCTTCGCCTTTACGGGGAGCCTCGGGTTGGCCGCGCGCGCGGGTGGGGCGACGCAGGTGACCCACCTCGATCAAAAACGCGAGCCGCTCAAGCGTGCGCAAGAGAACCACGCGCTCAACCGGCTCCCGCTCGACGACCGATCGTTCTTGTCCGGGAATATCTACGCGCACCTGCCCCGGGCGAAACGGGCTGGGGTTCAGTTTGACGGCATCATTCTCGACCCCCCGCCCCAACTGCCGGGCAAGAAGCGCAAGAGTCGGCCCAAAGGGCAGGATTACGCCGGACTGGTCCCGCTCGTCACGCCATTACTCGCACCAGGCGGCTGGCTCGTCTGCTTCTTTCA
This sequence comes from uncultured Planctomycetia bacterium, assembly GCA_964482505.1. Lineage (GTDB taxonomy): Bacteria > Planctomycetota > UBA8108 > UBA1146 > JAJFFE01 > CAYZYD01. The sequence continues at coordinate 889 of CAYZYD010000341.1, forward strand.
CCGCTATGACCAATGCCTCGATCAATACGAGGAGCAGGTGTTCGGAGCCTCGGCGGTGCCACTTGAAAAGCAGACCCTGCTGACGAGCGGTGACGACTTTCCCGAGACCAATCCGGAACACAAACTCCGGGTCGTCGTCTTTAGCCGACCTTGATCCGAGTAACGGTGCTGCTATTTGACTTCGCGGATACGAATGTTGCGAAACCAGACCGGATCGCCGTGGTCCTGAAGCACGATATGACCCGCCTCGGTCCGGCCGTATTTCGAGTAGCTCGAAAACTTGCTCTTTTGAACGCGCTCACGCCAATCTTCTGAATCGAGTGTGTACTCGACGATGCGGTGCCCGTTGAGCCAGTATTCGACGGCTCGGTTTCGCACCACGATGCGCACCTCGTTAAAGAGACCCGCCCGACGCGTCGCGTCGAACTTCGGCGCGTGCAGCGCGTAGTTGGCCCCGGCCGAGGTGAGACCACTCTTTCCGTCTGGGTGTTTCTCGTTGTCGAGAATCTGCATCTCGGGGCCAGTTTCCCAGGGCGGGCCAACCGCCGGGTCGACGCCAAAGAAGATGCCGCTGTTTCCCCCCTCGGCGATCTTCCATTCGAGCCGCAATTCGAAATTCTCGTAGCGCTTGTTGGTGACGACATCGCCGCGCACACCCCCCGGAACGAATGTGAGTGTCCCGTCGTCGACACGCCAGCCCGCGGGCGGCTCTTCCGACGACATCCCTCGCCAACCTGCGAGCGTCTTGCCGTCAAAGAGAAGCTCGAAGCCATTTTCCATCTCTTCGTCGCTGAGTTGATTCGTCGGCTGGCGTGAGGCCATCGTCACCTCCCCGAGGGTCTCTGAAATAGAGTTGAGCGTGTACCAAGTCTCGGTCGACCAAAGTGCCCGGTCCGCCTCCGAACGCCACGGACCGACGAGTCGGATGTAGACAACGCGGCTCGGCTCAAGGCCCGGAATCTCGAGGAAGACTCGTTTGCGATCTTCCGAGACAGACGCCGTCATTACGCGGAGCGTTCTCTCATCGAGCTTCGGTCCGCCGTAATCGGGGCCGGGCTCGTAGCGCCAACTCTTGAGCTCGTAGTCGATCGGATTGCTCCCCGTCCCGCCGGCGAGGGGTTCAGTGAATTCGAGCTCAAAACCGTTCTTGCGCGAACGCACCGCCAATATCTCAAAGGTCGGTTCGCCGTTCGGTTTGAGCCGCTCGAGCCCGTAACGCTTCTTGCCCTCTTGCCCCCAATTACCGGTCGAACCGATACCGCCCGCGATCAGTGAACCGTCGGGCGCCCAGACAACTCGGTTGATTCCCGCCTCGAGACCTTGCGTAAACCGAAAGACCGCGGCTTGATAGGCCCCACCCACGCTCTCGACAAACATCCGCTTGAGCCCGCCGTGCGTCACTTCGGCGTGAAGCATCTGCCCGCGGTAAGGGCCACTTGGGATGAAGATCGGCTCCCCGGGTGAGTTGCCGATCTCACCCTGCGGTAACCAGGCGACGGGCGGGGTTTCTTCCCGGTCGCGGTAGCGTTCGGGCGCGACCGAACGATTACCGTAGAAGCGGCCGGGCTCGAGATGCACGACCTTGGAGCAGGGCAGCCAATCACCCTGGTTGTCGGTTACAAAGATCTGCCCGTCGACCCCGATGCCGACGCCGTTCGGAGTGCGGAGTCCGCGCGCGATAAAGTCGAAGTCGCCAGTTCGATCAATTTTGATTACGGAGCCGCGGTCGGGGTTTTGAATCGGGGAAGACTTTCCCCCGGGTTCGATCGCCGTGGCGAGCGCCGCATAGAATGCGCCCTCTTTGTAGGCGAGTCCAAACGCGAACTCGTGGAAGTTCGCCGTCACCCCCCAACCATTGGCGATCGCTCGGTACTCGTCGATAACGTCGTCGCCGTCGCGATCGACGAGCTGCGTCAGCTCCTGCTTCTGAAGCACGAAGATCTGGCCGTCTACGACGCGCAATCCGAGCGGCTCGGCGAGACCAGCCGCGATCTTCTTGACCTTGACTCGGTTCGGGTCCTCTTCGAGTACTCCCTCGAGTAGATAGACCGCACCTTCGGCATCCCAAGTACAGACGGCCAGCCGTCCGTCGGGGAGAAAGTCGAGCCCCCCGACCCGCGGCTCAAATCCCTCGGGGCGGATCGGATAGAGAGTGTAGCTCGGGTGAACGCCATCGAGCGGTGCGCGATCGCCGGGTTTGAGTTGCAGCGACTTTTCGACGACTCGCTTCACTCCGGGTGAGGTCACTCGCACTTCGCCCGCCGGCGTTGAGAACCGAGCCGCGGGAATGCGCTCGTACTCGCCTTGGGGCAGTTTCCACGAAAGCGCGAGTCGCTCACCACCCTGGTTTTCAAAGTGTCGAATCCGAATCGGATGAAGCCCCGCGTCGAGCTCGATTCGCGCCTGCTTTGGCTCGGCGCCGTGCAAGCCGTCGTGGTCGATCACGCGTGAGTGATCGATCCAGAGCTCCGACCCGTCGTCGCTGGTCAGGACAAATTCGATCTCGCCCGAAACCGGCACTTCGAGGAAGCCGGTAATCTCGGTCAAGAAGGTCGCGCTGAGCCCGCCAAAGTCTTCCGGGCCATCGAGATCGATCTGCGAAATCAACCGGTTGACGTTCGCGGTTTGACCTGGGACGAGCTCCTTGAGTTCGCTGATCGATCGACCGACGTTGTAGACGCGCATCCCAAGCCCTGACTCACGGGGCGCGTCGGGGACCGGGGCGCCTTTGACGCGAGCTCCGAGACGCCAAGTCCCGAAGAGGCTCGGATCACTCCAACCATTCGAGGCCGAGGAGAAGAGCGAGATCACGGTATCGACATCGTCCCCGTCGTCGTCGTCGTCGACATGCACTTCGAGACCGATCTCACGACCCGCTTGCGGCACAAAATCAAACGCTGCCCACGGAATGCGAAACTCGAGTTGATAGCCCGAATCGTTGCGTCGGGTCTGAGAGAGGGCACCGACAAAGCGCGGGGAGTCCGGATTGGTCCAAGGCTTCGGAGCCGAACTACTAAAAACAAATTGCGCGTCGTTCTCGTCGTAGAAGTTGACCTTCTCGTTCCCGGCGTCGATATAGACCTCGCAGGAGTCGTCGTTAAAGGGAAGCGCAGAATCGGTGACGAGGGTCTCGTCCTGAACTTCGAAGAGGCCGTAGAGGTACTTCGAGTCGTAGAGGAGCCGCACCCGAGCGGAGAGGTCAGAACCCGAATCCTCCCCGACGATGCGTTTTTTTAAAGAGTGCGGCACCGCGATTTGCCAGATCGAGTCGATCTCGCCGTCGATCGCAGGCGAGGCGATGCAGGGCGGGATCAGATACTCGGCCTGCACGGGGTCGATCCGAGTCGTCTCAACTTCGTCGAGCCCCGCATACTCATCGACCGGTTCGGCCTCTTGGTTGGATTTCTCGGGCGGGGATTTGTCGGTGACGCTGCGCTCTGAAATCTCGACGAAGGTTGCGGTCAGATTCGTCTCCCCTTCGGTCAATCGCAACCGACCCGTCATGTCAAAGGCGGGTACTATCTCCCCCGACGCGGCTCGCACTCGAGTTTCGAACTGCTCGAGCACTTGAATCTCGCCCGCCGTCTCGAGACCTTGAGGATTAGCAAGAGCACCGTACGCAACTTCGACTCCGAGCTCGATATCGACGGGGAGACCTTGAACGGTAAAGCGACGCTCGAGCTGCGGCCGACCCTTGGTCCCGATTCGAAACTCGGGCGACTCGGAGATGAGGACGCTTCCACCGTCGGGTAGAAGCAATTCGTAGTGCAGCGAAACCCGGCCCGCTTGGAACGAGTATCCGCGAAAGCGGGGATCGAACGGGACTCGACGACGCGAGACTTCGTAATACCAGACGGGTCGATCGACGGAACCTCTGAGGTAAGCCTGCCCATAACTCGTCGGCTGGGGGCCGTGTACCGTGGTGTAGACCGCCCCTTCGAAGTTTACCCCGCCCCGCCAGGCTCGGTAGAGACTCGCGTGGGTGGCGTCGTAGGCGATCCACATCTCGGGCGCGAGTGCGATGGTGACCATCCGAGCCCGGTTATCGAGGACTGAGCGGAAGACCCAAGGTTCATGAGGGCGCTGATCATGAGGGCGCTGATCGTGACCGCGCTGACCATCCGGACGCTCAACCCCGGATGGTCGATCGGCCCCGGCGAGTCGAGGCGAACCCATTGGGAAACCGACAATAAGGAAAAGCGCCAGATAGATAGGACGAAGCGAGGCGGCGGCGAGCCTCATACGGCGGGGGCAAATC
>CAYZYD010000342.1:0-5144 GCA_964482505.1 uncultured Planctomycetia bacterium
CTTGCGAGCGAACGCCTTGCGACTTCTCGCTACGCGGTTCGTGAATAATGCGGGCCCTAGCAGCCCGTTGAAAAACTCATTCCGCGCGGGAGGCCGAGCTTCCTTCGCCCAGCGCCCCCGGCGAACCTCGACGTATGGCCAATACGCCTTCGGTTCGCCCGAGGCACTGGGCTCGAATTCTCGACCTCCCGCATCGAAAGCAGTTTTTCAACGGGCTGCTAGCGGGTTGAAGAAATCGACCTATTCAGCTTCTCGTCGGGCGGCTGCGTTCCGTCGAGCTATTCGGAGGCCGTCGTCAAAGCCAACCTCCGGGTGTAGGGAATCACCGAATCACCCTGAGGAGTTACTACCTCCCACGCTATTCGAGGTCGGCCCGGTGTCGCCCCGGCGGGTCTTACCCGACTGTGACCGACTTCGCGAGGTTTCGAGGTTTGTCGACGTTGCGACCGAGCGCTTTAGCGGTGTAGTAGGCAAAGAGTTGTGCCTGCATCAGAGCGAGGAGGGGGTTAGTAAGGGGTCCGTGGTCGGGATATTCGACGAGCTTGTAGAAGAGCCCGTCGGGATCGCCGTGCCCCTCGGGTTGAAAGGCGACAACGCGCCCCTTGCGAGCGGTGATCTCGGCGACGGCTCCGAGGCTTGAGGTACGGAGCTCTTCTTCGGCCGAAGAGGGGAGAAAAATCGCTGAGTACATGGTCTCGTCGATGAGAGAGATTGTGCCGTGTTTGAGAGCTCCGGCCGGCATGCCTTCGGCGTGGCAGTAGGTGACCTCTTTAAACTTGAGAGCCGCTTCGAGCGCGAGTCCGTGGTAGATGCTGCGGCCGATGAAGAACCAGTTGCGGATGACGCTGAGCGGGCGCGCGAGATCGCGAAGCACCTCGTGCGAGGTCTCCCAGATTCGCTCGAAGCCTTCGGGCAAGCGATCGAGTTCGGCCTGGTAGCCGGCGACTTCAGCGGCGGAGAGATAGCCGTTGCGTTCCCCGAGTCGAAGCGCCACTCGGAACATCAACACGAGTTGGCTGACGGTGGACTTGGTCGAGAGGACACAGATTTCGGCGCCGGCGCGTTGCACGATCACGTGATCGACTTCGCGCGCCATCGAAGAAGTCGCGACATTGAGGATCGCCGCGGTCCTCGATCCCCCCTTTTGAGCGAGGCGCAGCGCTTTGAGCGTGTCATAGGTTTCACCGCTCTGGGATATCGCGAGGACGGCGGTCGATTTGTCGAAGCGGGCCAAGTAGGGGAGCTCATCGCAGGAGATCGCCGGGAGATACTCTCCGGTGAGGCGCCGGAAAGCGTACTGCGCCATGACGGCGACGTAGTAAGAGGTTCCGATCCCGGTGAGGTAGGTAGTCTTCGCCGCTTCGATCATCCCCGCCACGTCGTCGACGAGATCAGCCCCGATATTGAGCGCCGTTCGCGTGACCTCGCAGTTCTCGTGGATCTCCTTTGACATGTAATCGTCGAAGCCGTGGAGGTCGGTATCGCGCGACTCGAGATCGATGTGTGTCGGAGTGCGTTCAAGCTCTTCACCCGTATCGATCGAGCGGAACTCGACCGACTCACGAGTGATCCGCGCAAACTCGCCATCTTCGAGAACGACGACGTTCTGAGTGAATTCACCGAAAGCGAGAGTGTCGGAAGCGAAGCCGTTGGCCCCCTTACCGACTCCGACGATGAGGGGACTCTCGTTGCGCGCCGCGTAGATTGCGTCGGGTTCGTGCCGGCTGATGACTCCGAGTCCGTAGGTCCCCTCGAGCCGGCGCAGAGTCCTCAGAATCGCCTCTTCGAGATTGTCGGTCGAGTCGAACTCGCGTTCGATGAGTTGGGCGACAACTTCGGAATCGGTCTCGCTTCGAAACTGGTAACCGGCTGCTTCGAGTTCGCGGCGTAAGGTGTTGTGATTCTCGAGAATCCCGTTGTGGACAATCGCGACGTCGCGGGTGTGGCTATAGTGCGGGTGTGCGTTGGTCTTGGAAACTCTACCGTGGGTCGCCCAGCGCGTGTGCCCGAGAGCGACCGAACCGTGGAGCGATTCGAGGTGCTCTTCGCGGGTTACTTGCGCGACTTCCCCCGCCCCCTTACGAACGACGAGATCCCCGTCGCCCGCAAGCACGGCGAGTCCACAGGAGTCGTACCCCCGGTACTCAAGACGCGCGAGTCCGCGCAATACGAGGGGGGCGATATCCTCGCTCGCGATCATGCCGAAAATTCCACACATAGCGTTCCTCTCCACGGCACGGATCCACCCGCAGGATTTTTCCGCAGCGCACAAGCATCGGCCGAGAATCCGATAGACTGAAAGTCGATCGAGTCACGTGCCCGTCTAAATGTTGGGGAAGAGGAATGAGATCGAGTCGAGTAGTCCACTCGTAGAGTGGGTTCTCTTCTCAATGTCTCTTCGGACGCTTTGTCCTCGAAATCACTTTCGAGATTTGTCGTCGCGATCGGGCCGAGACCAGCCGGTGAGCATCCGCCGAATTTTCGATCACTCACACCTCGTCAACTCAGAGAAATCTCCGAGTTCTGGCGCTACCTCACGTTTGAGGTTTAAGCCTCTTCCGGGGTGCAAATCCACCCCACGCGCACAGTGTACCCACTTTTCGACGGTTTGGGATACGAGCCTTAGACCGGATTCTGAAGGGGTTCCCAGAGCCCGAGTTCCTCGAGACGCTCTAGCGCCCGTCGCGAGCTCTCGGCCACGGATTGATCGGTCGAGACGGGAGTCGCAAGTGCTGCGGGGGGCTGGTCCCAAGCCTGGGCGAGATGGTCGTGGATGCTCGCGTCGGCGTCTGAGGCATCCCCGACCCGCGCCTCGATGCGTTTGTGGGCGATCTCGCGTGGTAGCTCGCAGACGAAGAACTCGATGGCCACTCGGAGTTCGCGAGCGAGTTCGACAAACGGGGTCCGCGTGTCCGCACGGGTGAAGCTCGCGTCAACGATGACTCGTTCGCCGCGTTCGAGATGGCTCCGGGCGCGCCCGAGACAGGCTGCGTAGGTCTTGGCGGTATGACTTGAGGTATAGATTCCACGATCGGGTTCATTACTCGTCTCGGCGTCGCCCGGGGCCCGAAAGAGCTCCTTGCGGATTACATCAGATCGGATCATGACAAGGTTCGCCGCTCGGGCGATCTCGCGGGCGAGGGTCGACTTGCCGGTTCCCGGGAGTCCTCCGACCATAATAAGAGCGGGCCGTTTGCAAGGGGGAGCGAGCAGCTTGAGGGCGAGGAGCGCGTGGGCGCGGGCCAGCCTCTTCGACTCCTCGACCTCGTCGGTCGGGACCTCTTCTTCAAGCGATTTGAGCGCACAGACTTTGGCGCGCACCATCGACCGATATGCCGTGTAATACTTGAGCAGTGCCGCCGAATCGGGCGCAGTCGCTCGGGTCCGTTTGAGGTAGAGCGCTTCGAGTTGCTGGGCGTGTGCTTCGTCCCTCTCAAAGTAGAGGTCCATGATCAGAAAGGCGAGGTCGGCGAGCGGGTCCGCGTAGCGAAAGCGATCGGTGAACTCGATACAGTCGATAATCGGGAGGTCGTCGGGCGGGCTCAAGTTGGGAAGATAATAGATGTGATCGAGACGCAGGTCTCCGTGGGTATCGCAGGGAATTCCCGCAGCCGCGCGCTCGTCCATAGTCGCCGCAAGCCGGTTCCCCTCTGCTTGACTGACCGAGCGAAGATGCGAGTGAAGCGCCTCTGTAAAGACCGATCCCACAAACTGCTCGGTCTGATCGAAGTTTTCGAGGGCGTTCTTGAGTACGACGCGTGACGATCCGTACTCGCTGATTTCAGAGCTGCGCTCGGCGTCCCGGTGAAAGTCCGTCAACCGCTCGACGACGAGCTCGAGATGCCGCGACTCGAGCTTTTCTTCATGAGCGAGGCTCAAGAGGCGGGCTTCGTCGGGAAGCCGAATCATCTCGACCGCATACTCGACGACCGCCCCGTCGCCATCGAGTTCAACCTCGCCTTCTTCGGTTTGCGTCAGTGACCGGACCCCGAGATAGACTCTCGGAGCCAGGCGGCGGTTGAGGCGCACTTCTTCTTCGCAGTAGAAGCGGCGCCGCTCGAGCGTCGAGAAGTCGAGAAACCCGAGGTCGACCGGCTTCTTGATCTTGAAGGCTCGATCGCGGACGAGGAAGACCACGGAGATATGGGTTTGGCAAACGGTGACCTCTTCGCGTCCCGTTCCGAAAGTGGCTCCCGAGCCGAGCCGTTCGATCAGCTTTTCAAGCTGCAAAATCTGCAGTCCTCTCTGCCAATCATGGCGGAGTTGTTCCCGAATTGGCAGGTCGCCCACAAGAGTGTGTCGGACGCCGCCTTGCCGGAGTCGCTCTCCGTTGAAGTAATCGACTCGGCCACGAGAGTCGATCGATTCGGGTGAGCGTCGTCATTCTCACTTTTCAGAACGTAGAGCCGTCAAATTCGCAACTTTGCTAAAAAGTCACCGCGCGGAGGCGAACTTTCCGAACGGAGACAATGTCGCGAGGAACAAACGACCCTCAATACACCTTGAACATAGAGAAGCTCTCCTGAATCTCAACCTTGGCATCCGTATTGCTCTCATTTTGTTGCAAGAGTGGGGCTCTTAAACTGGTAATTGCACATACCGAAAGGTGCTTCAGCCATGGTTCAACCGTCCAAAAAGGGTGCTCTCGCAACTTGGAATCCGTTCGACCTCTTTCGCCAGGACTTCGGCGACTTCTGGGACAAGTTTGCTTCGGGTGACCCCTGGAGTGCGAGCAAGGCGCTCGCACCCGCGCTCGATCTCTCAGAAAGCGAAAAAGCTGTGACTGTCAAAGTTGATCTTCCTGGGATCAAGCAAGACGATATCGATCTTCAGATCACGGGCAGGAACTTGACTATTCGCGGCGAGCGCAAGGAAGAGCGCGAAGAGAAGGAGGCTAACTACCACCACGTCGAACGCCGGGTCGGATACTTCTCGCGCACCGTCGAGCTTCCTTGCGAGGTTAACCACGACGGCGTCGAGGCGCAGCACGGGGGTGGCGTTCTGACTGTGGTATTGCCCAAGGCCGGCGCGTCGACGACTCGCAAAATCAAGGTCAAGGGTTAGGCTATAAGCTCAGCGGTTTTGAATTCAACTAGTGTCCTGTTCGGAAAGTTCGAGTGAGAACTCGGCGAGCCATTCGGCCT
>CAYZYD010000343.1:0-5138 GCA_964482505.1 uncultured Planctomycetia bacterium
GGTCGAGGGCCGGCGATTCTTGCTCGAACTTTTCGAACAGGACACTAGCAGCCCGGGTCAGCGCGCACTACCGTGACGCGGTTCATACCCAACACGGGTAAAGCAGTGGCGCCGATTACTCTTCCTCGAGATAAGCTTCCGGTTTGATCTTATACTTGTGCAGCTTGTTGTAGAGAGTCTGCCTCGGAATCCCGAGCTCTTGGGTCACTCGGAGTTTGTTACCGCGGTGGCGGCGGAGCGCTTCAGTGATCACGAGCTTCTCGACCTCAGAGATAATGTCATTAAAGCCCGTGGCGGAGGGCACTCGAATGTGCAGTTCCCCGTCCTTCTGCAAGAACTTGCTCGAGTCAGAGAGCGCAACTTCCTTTCGGAGCAGTGGAACCACAGCTCGCTTTGCAATCGTCCGGCTGCTCGTCGTTACAAACGCGCGCGATAAGACGTTTTTGAGTTCCTGGACATTACCAGGCCACGAGTAGCGCAGCAGTTCGCTGATCGCTCCGGGCGCGAGTCGTTTGGAGTTCCCGTGCTCTTCTGCGAGCGCGGCGAGAAAGTGCTCGATCAGCAGTGGCAGATCTTCGGCGCGCTCGCGCAGAGGAGGGATATCGATCTGGCAGACATTGAGTCGATAGTAGAGGTCTTCTCGAAACTTATCCTCACGAACCATGGCTTCAAGATCGTGCCGGGTCGTCGCGACGATTCTGGTGTCGACGCTCACCTGTTTCACCGAGCCGAGAGGGCGAACCGTGTGTTCCTGGAGCACCCGGAGGATTTTCTGCTGCATCTCAAGGGGCATGTCTGCCACTTCGTCGAGAACCAAAGTCCCGGTGTGAGCTCGTTCGAAGACTCCCGCGTAGTCTTTTTCGGCCCCCGAAAATGCGCCGCGCTTATGACCGAAAAGTTCGCTCTCGATCAGGGTTGAGGGGACGCTCCCGCAATTGAGGACTTCAAAAGGTGCCTCCGCTCGCGGACTCGCCTGGTGAATCGCTCGCGCAAAGAGCTCCTTCCCCGTACCGGTTTCGCCGACGAGAACTATGCTGAGTTCGGTATTCTTAACCTTTTCGATCTCGGCGAACACTCGCTTGAGTTGGGCACTTCGAGTTTTGATCCCGAAATAGATCTCGATCTCTTCGCCGACGATCTCAGGGAACTCAATCTGTTCCTCGTCAACGTCGTTCCGCCTTGAAAGTCGTTCAGTCGACAGCGTCCGCGACAGCTGCTCGACGCGATAGTGCACCTTAAGAATCTCGAGTGCGACCGAGAGCTGTTCTTTGAGGGTGTCGAGACGGTCCGGGGCTGGCTCGCGGTGCCAGTGGAATTGAATCTGGATCCGAGTCCCTCCGGGCAGTTGCCCGAACATCGCCAAGATGGGATACGGTTTGGTTAGATAGAAGAGACCATCATCTTCGGTTAGGTAGTGCGGATCTTCGGGGATCAGGACTTCCGACTCGCGGACCGTCTCTAAGAATTGATGCGGCTCGCGGCGTGGCTCCTTGAGGAAGATCACTGACCGCGCGGCATCCGAGGCCTGCCCACAAGTTCGAAGCAAGCCGGCACAAGCGCTGCGGAAACTCGTCTCCGACGATACTTCGTCGAGCTTCGGAAGCCAGCTGAGAGTCAAATCGAGCGTGCTGTCCGTCAATGACCTGTCTCCCCTTCAAAAGGAGCCTTCTTGGCTAGAATCTTGACATCTCACTCTTCGGCAAGACCCGCTCGCGAACTTTGTCTCAAAACCGTTCGGAAATTGAATGCAGGGAAGAGTCGACCTACTCCGAACCCATCGAGCAAGCCGATCTCACGGTGCTCCCCACCCTCGCCCCGCCGAAGCGGGGACCGGCTCGAGGAGCAACTTGACTTCATTCACTCTTTCCGCGCAAATCTACTCGGTCGAGTGTCGACCATGATGACTTCCGAAATTTTCTCGCAGGCAGAGTAGTAGTTGGTCAAACCTAGTAAATCCGGCCTTCCCTTGTAGTTCCGTAGGCTAAGCAAAGAGTGCTGACAATGCAACCAATACGGACGGCTAGACTTCTGCAAATTGCTGGATTCGCTCTGACAATCGCCTTTATTGTAGCCCCAGGTCCGCTCGCTGCCCAACAAGCGGACTCGGGTACCCGACTCGAAACGAGCCGGCTCGTCGATCTCCTCGACTCCGCGAACTGGGACGAGCGCAATACCGCAACGCTCGAGCTCGCGTCCCGACAAGATCCCGCGGCGATCGAGAAGATTCGCGCTTCGCTCGAGTCTGGTAGCCCCGAAAGCCGCGAGCGGGCTCGCTTACTCCTCGACCGGATCCTACCGCTCGAGTGCCACCTGAATGTCTGGGTTTGGCGTTCGGACCAAGCGGCCCAACTCGAAGCCTATTACGCGGTCGATGTCGCCGGGGCTCGCTCCCCTGTGACCACCGAACCGACGGTCGGAGCGGGGGAACCGATTTCGGTCGCACTGCTGACCCAAGGAGCGCCCTACTACTTCGAATTGAGCTTTGGACTCGGGGGAGAAGACGGTCTTACCCCGCCGCCCTTTCGACTTCTTCCCGGTGAGTTCCGCATCGCCCGCGAAGAGGAGCGCTTCTCGGTCGAGAGCTTTGACGGCCTCTACCGAACTCAAAGAGAGCGATATCTCTGGCTCGTCGAACTGCGGGCTGCCGGACGCGGATCCGCAGAACGGGTAGGTCAACCCGACCGCGGCGAGCAGACCGAGGAGCTTGTCGCCCGGTTTGACTCAAGACTCGAGTCGGCTCGAAGCGAAGCGTGGTTCCCTCAAATTGCGGGACCACTCACTCGCTTCGGTCTTATCGCCTCCGAGTCAGAAGAGGCATTTGATCCCACCGGGGTGAGCTTGAGTGAGGTCGACTTCGATCGATTGCTCGACGAAGTAGAAGCCGGCTCTGCACCCGCGCTTAACTACTTACTCGAGCGGTTGAGCGAGCTCGACGCCTGGCGCGTCGTCTACGCTCTCCGGTCTCTCGCTCGAGTGATTAAGACGTTACCGGCTGACGACCCCCTTCGAAGCGAGATCTTCACCCAAGTCGTCCATCCCGAGGCGATCGATTACTACCCCTGGCGGTCCGACGGACAGGTCGAAGAGCCGATTCAAGCAATCCTCGACGAGACTCCGCCCGCAACGGTTATCGAAGCGCTTCCCGAATTGCTCTCCCCGCGTTCAGGTTCGGGGGGCCGAAAGTCGGGGACGATTCTGGCCCACGTCAGGAAGATCCCAAAATTTGAGGAGACGCTCGTGGCCGATCCCTCTCGACTCGAAGCCCTGGGCGAGGCCATGTCCGAGTACTACTCGGCCGAACCCGCCTTGGTGCTCTTTCGAGATCTCAAACTCGGAGGTTGGCTCACTCCGTCGAACTGGCAGCAGTTTCTCGAGAGTCTCAACACCGCGGCGGAAAATGCGCCATTTGATCTCCTGCTCGAGCGATTTATCCACTGTCCTGAACTCACGGGCGAAGACCGCCGAGACCTCTGGATCGCGCGGGCGGAGAGGCTCCATCGCATTCCTTTTTACCGACGTCGTCAGCTCGAACCGAAGCTCGAGCGCTCCTTTGGTGAACTCGAAGAGCGCATGCCCCAGTCGGAAGAGATCGAGCTTTGGACAGCCCGCACCGAGCTCTGGGTCGAGCGAATCGAAAGTAAGCCGCTCGAACAGTTCGAGCTCGGGGAGGGGGAAGAGGCGGGGCTACTCACGAGGGCCGAATTGCGAGTTGTCGACGGGCAACCGGAGGTCGTCACTTTCGATAGCCAACGAGTTCAGACCGGCCGCACTTACGTTTCGACGAGCCCCGGAGGACGAGATCAGTCGCTCTTCTTGGAAGATAACGAGCGAAGTCTCCGCTTTGATCAATACTCTCTCAGACCTGACGTCCCTGCGATTCGAAACCTGGGGCAACGGCGCTGCTACCGCTTCGGCCGCTCCGATCTCACCCCCCAGTTCGATCGACAAGACACCTCGGTGCGTTACTTGAGCATCGTCTTGCTCGAAAGCGACCGGGAGGATTCCTACGCCGGCTGGCCCGAGTTCCTCGAGCGACTGACCCAAGGGCTCGCCACGACTAATCGCGGACAAGCTCGAGCTTACAAGCGGATCTTCGAAGACATTCAACCTCGCGAAGCGATTCCATATTTACAGAAGCTCGAAGCGGAGCGCGGCGGGCTCGAGTTCAAACGGCTGCTCGTGCTATTCGGAGTTGAGGAAGCGAAACAGGAACTTCTCGATAACCTGAGCGATCTCAAACCCACCGATGCCCTCGACGCACTAAGCGCGCTCGTCTCCGCTGGGGATCCAGCCGGAATCGCTAAATCACTCGAGTTGCTCGCGGATCCACCCGCTTCAGTCAAGGGACGTACCTACTCAGTACTTCGAGCCTTATCGGACTATCAGCGCGAATTCCCGAACCGCGTTAACCTCGAACAGTGGCTCGGGCCGCTCGTCAAGAGCCTCGATACCGTCAATACTCGATCAATCACCACTCAGCTCCTACGCTCCCTGACCGGGCAAGACTTCGGATTTACTGCCGCGAGTCGAAACTTCCGAGGAGATGAACGACGCCTCGAGTACGAGCGCGTTTGCGATAGGTGGCGTGATTGGTACAAATCTCAGTATCCATCTTTACCTAAGTAACAATATTTGCGAGCGGTACGGGCCTCCGCGGCGCACCCCAAAGAAACGCGAACAATGCAGCCGATATCAAACCCACTGCCTGGGTGAGGTGTCAGTTTGGTGCCTGGAGCCATGTCTCACCCGGCAGCCGGAAATGGAAGGAGCCCGCCATTTCAGTCAAGGAAGTCGGTCTCGAAACCTACTTTCGAGATATCAACCGCTACCCTCTTCTCAACAAAGAGCAAGAGAAGGAACTTGCGCGTCGAGTGCAGGCGGGTGACCCAGACGCGCGCGAACGACTCGCTAAGTGCAATCTTCGATTAGTGGTCAGCATCGCCAAGAACTATGTAGACCGAGGCCTGACGCTGCTTGATTTGATCGAAGAGGGAAACCTCGGACTGCTCAAAGCGGTGGAACGATTCGATCCCGACGAAGATTGCCGCTTCAGTACGTATGCCACCTGGTGGATCAAACAGTCGATCAAGCGCGCACAGATCGATACGGACAAAGCGGTACGGATTCCCTCCTATATG
>CAYZYD010000344.1:0-5135 GCA_964482505.1 uncultured Planctomycetia bacterium
GGAGGTCGAGGGCCGGCGATTCTTGCTCGAACTTTTCGAACAGGACACTAGGGACTTTCCGAGCCCAGGGGGTCGACCTCGGGAAAGCGCCCGGAGAGTCGTCGGTGGAGCCAGGTCTTAGCGGCCGCCCAGTCGCGGTGGACGGTCCGTTCCGTGAGCTCGAGGGCTTCTGCGACTTGGGCGGTGGTCAGACCGGCGAAGTACCTGAGTTTCACCACTCGAGCCATCCGCTCGTCTTCGCTCTCGAGTTGGGAGAGCGCTTGGTCGAGTGCAATCAACTCCTCGTTTTGGGCCTCAGGCTCCGCGTCCGCGACGCGATCGGCGTTGTGGAGCTCGACCCTTTCTCGATCTCCGCCGCGCTTGACTCGCTTCGCACTGCGAGCGCGATCGACGAGGATCCGACGCATCGCCTCCGCGGCGGCGCCAAAAAAGTGGGCTCGGTTTTGCCACTCGACCGTTTGGGAAGAATCGAAGAGTCGGAGATAGCATTCGTGGACCAATTCGGTCGCCACGAGACTTCGATTTTTGTGTTCGCGCGCGAGCCGACCTCGCGCGAGCTGCTTGAGTTCTGAATAGATCACTTCGAGCAGTTCCTGAGCCGCGTCTCCTCGTCCTGCGCGAACGCTCGCGAGCAGCTGAGTGACTGCACGCCGGGGCGCCTCTCGTGCCTGATCGAAACGATCGTCATCGGCAGAAGGCCTGATCATCACTTCACTTTCGCAGGAACCGACCAAAAAGTCTGTCAGGGTATTCTCAGCGCGACGCATGAGTGGGTGTCAACCCCGGTAACTAGACTTACCCGAAAGGAACACTCATGCATTCTCGATTTAGCCCCTCAAACCTTAACACCGTTCGCAGCAGCTGCGCCCTGTTTTTTGCCACCCTTCTCTTTGCCCATTTTCCAACCCTCGCGTGGTCGGATCTCGCCCCCCAAGGCAAGAAATGGTCTGAGGATCACGATGGAGACGGTAAAGCCGACCACTTCTTCGAAGATCTCGACGGTGACGGCAACATCGATATCTGCGAGATCGACCTCGACGAGGACGGCAACAAAGAGGAGCGTTGGGTCGACGACGATGACGACGGCGACTGGGATACCCGCCAGCTCAATCCCAACGATGACGGCAAATGGGATTCGGGGAAATCGGATAAAGACGGAGACGGTAAGTTCGAGTGGGAGTGGACCGACACCGATGGCGACGGGAAGATCGATTTTGATGAGATCCGACCGATCGATCCCGAGCCGATCCCCAACGGTCCGACGCCGAACAATCCTCCCCCGGCTCCGGGCTCGAGTCTTTGCTACGCCGATGATTGTGACGAGCCTTATCAACCGGTGGGTCTCGGCGGCTACGAACCCTTTGCGATCTACAACTTCGTTCCGACCGCTGCCGATCTCGCCAGTGGATACCATTCAGATCTCGGTCCGTGTGGACAACTCGCCGGTTGGGCTCAGGTCGGCGGGCAGGCGATTCCGCAGCTTGTTCGAAATGGTGAAGTTGAAAACCTCCCCAGTCTCGCCGTGCCGTCGTTCGTGTTTGCGACGAACAGCTCAAACAGCGTCGTCGGGATGTTTTCGGCGCCAACCGGTGGCTTCGCTCCATTCTTTATCCCCGAGAACGAAGGGATGATCGCGCTACCGACTTTGGGCGGGGTAAACGGACAGGCTTACGCGATCAATGACGCGACCACGCGGATCGTCGGGGCGACGACGCTCTCTTCGGATTCATTCGTGGTCTTCCCGACCGTATGGGAAATCTTCGGCGGGCCGGGTGGTTACGAGCCAGTGCCCCAACTGCTACCGGTCCTCTCAGCTTCGGGAGGAAGTGCCGCGGCGGTCAACAATATCGGTCAGGTCGTGGGACAGTGTCCCGACGTCGCGGGCCAGTCGCGTGCGATCATTTGGAATCCGCTCCTCGAAGGGGGCTACGAGCTTCTCGATCTCGGCTCCGGAGTCGCGACCGACGTCAATGATCACGGCGTGGCGGTCGGTTCTCTCGACCATGTCGATGGCACTTCTCGCGGCTTTGTCTACGAAGCGGGCGAGATACAGATCGTGCGAGGTCCTGAGCCCTGTCTCAGCTGTGCCACCCGAGTCGTCTCGGTCAACGAGAGCGGTGCCATGGTCGGTAGTGCCACCTTCCCTGGAGGCGAGAGTGTGGCTCTCTACTGGAGCGCGGCCGAGGCTCTTCCCGTGGTTCTCTCCGACCGCGTCGAGGAGTTTGTCGCCGAGACCTATGAGATCACCACTGCCCAACGGATTAATGATTCGGGACAGATTCTCGCGGCTGGTTACCTCGGCAGTGAACCGCTGACCTTTTTGCTCACGCCCGCGGGCTACGTCAATCCCGACACCAACTTGGATCAGATTCCCGACGCTTGCCAACCCGGCTTCCAGCCGTTTACCCGCGGCGACATCAATGGCGACGGCGCCATGAATATCGCCGATCCGATCGCGCTTCTCGTCGCCCTCTTCAGCGGAGAAACCTATCCGACCTGCGAAGACGCCGCTGACGCGAATGACGATAGTAGTCTCAACATCGCGGACTCCGTCTTCCTCCTCAATCACCTCTTCAATAACGCCCCCGGAGTGGTTCAGGTCGGAAGCTGCTCGGGAGATCCGACCCCCGATTCGCTCGAGTGTGAGTACACCACCTCCTGTTCTGCGGCGGACGTGTCGAGTGAGGAGAGCGGAACCGATCAAGAGCTCTGTGACGGAGCCGTGCTACTCGTCGAGCACGCCTATTCGGAGTGCATCGGCGGTACTTGGCATGTCGTCACTGACTCGACCTACCAGTGCCCGGACGGAACGTTTGTGGTGATCCGCACCGACGACCAAGACACGGGGCAACCCTGTCCCTGAGTAAACTCACCTGAGTAAACTTACGGTCCCCACTTATGCGCTGAGGCCGCACTCTTCGAAAGAGCGCGGCCTCTTTTTCATCCAGGCTCACTGGGCAGAACTTATCTCAGCCCGCATTATTCATGAACCGCGGAGCGATATTTCCTAGCGCATTCTTTGGCCCCGAAAGACGCCTTTCGGAAATCGCCGGCCTCCGGCCGAGTGAGTTTTCGGGCGGAATGCTTGCCATCCGCCTGAGAATCGAATCGGTTGGTAGCGCGTCGTCAGAGGGTATCTCACGCTTAGCCAAAGTGATTTCATGAATCATGCAGACAGCGGTTATAGTCTCGCAGGTTGACTCAGGAGGCACTCAAGTGAGCGAAGTACGGTTGAGTCACTCTCTCGGAATTGAGGTCGTCAAGTACTTCGAGGGGGAGGAGGTCGATGGTTATTTCTTGCCGGTCTTGTCACGCGGAGCTCCTCTCCCTGCGACTGCGAAGGAACCGGTCTTTACGGTCGAAAGCGGGCAAAGGGAACTCGAGGTTCGCATCTTTCGGGGCGAATATCGGCGGACTGATCAAAACCAATACCTCGGCCGACTCCGGGTGGTTGATCTCCCGCAAGCCCCGGCGGGGCAAGCGGTCTGGATTCATTTTCGTGTCGACGAAAACGAGTCGGTGGAAGTCACCGCCCGCGTGGCCGAGTCCGATAAGTCCGTTCTAGAGCCAGCCTCGGCGACTCTCCCTACCTCAACTCTCAAACGGTCTCTCGCCCGACTCGGTTCGGGAGGGACCCCAGCCCTCGGTCAAGTTCATAAAGAGGATCGAGCCCTAATCGACGAAGCCGAGCAGCTCGTTCCCCAACTCGATCTCGAGTCCCGGCGGGTCTTCGAGGTCATTCTCGACGCCTTCCTGGCGAGCGTAACGGGTGGTTCTCGAGCTCGGGTTGAAAGATCTCGCCAGCGGCTACGCCTTGCGCTCGCTCAACTCAAGGAGCCGTGAGCGAGGGCACTCTCTGCTCAGCCATGGGGCAGAATTGTGAGAGGTCTTGGGAGCGTTTTGATTTCTTATTGTGATCTCGGGGGGCTTTAACATCTCTGCGGACAGTCTCGGGGCCGATCGGCGTGGTAGGCCTCAGATCTGCGTAAGAGCTACATTCACGGCACCCTCGGAACCCTTGGCGCACTTTCCCACCTTTTGAATTGAGGACCTCTGCCATGTCCCCTTTGCATTTCCGAACTCTCACGGCGCTGGTCGCTCTCACCGTACCGCTGTTCTTCTTCTTCGGCTGCGGAGGAGGTTCCTCGGCGAAACCTACGCTCGCCGGGATTTACCGGGGTCAGGGAGACGCGACCGGGGCGCAGCTCACGCTCGAAACCCGCGGACAAACGGTGACTGGGATCTGTCACACCAGTGGCAAGACGCTCACCCTCGAAGGGCAAATCGACGGGCTTCGCGCCGAAGGACGAGTTCACGACCCGGGTCTCGACCCGAGGATCGCCCAAAGGGTGCAGCCCCGTTTCTCTCTCGAGCTCGTCGGCGACCAGCTCGAAGTTCAGATTCAGATGACCTATCAGGGCCGTCCACAGATTTTGAGTTTTTCATTTCTTAAGCAGGGTGGCTCGGTCGAACTGCCCCCAGAGTCGGTTGCGAGTGAGGCTCAGGGAGAGATCGATCCCCGTCTGGTCGGAACGTGGACCAACACCGTTAGCGATCCGTATACCGGGAGTGGGTTTGTGATGAGCTCGGTCATTCGTTTGCACTTCGGGGCCGACGGAACCTACTGGTACGGAAACGGCGAGGCGGCCGCCTCGACTCACCAAACTTCGGTCTACACCCAAAATGCTGGGGTCGAGCGAGGGCACTGGAAAGTCCAAGGGGATCAGCTCTACCGAAAGAGCGCACAGACCGGTCACCGGTGGGTCCTCTACGGTCGCTATGGAGTCACCGGAGCTCGGGATGGCCTCTTGATAAAGTTCCCGAATGGGGGGCAAGTTTACTGGGAGCGATAACGACCCTCGGGACCTATTGCGAGTCTTGGGTAGAATAACTCTTCGGGCGCGTTCTCAAACTTTGAACTTCGTTTGGAGGGCGTCGGTGAGCGTTTCGAGCACCTGGACTCGAGCCCAGCGCTTATCTTCGGCGGGGATCAAGTGCCAAGGGGCGTGATTCGTCGAGGTTCGAGTGACCATCTCATCGACTGCCTCCACATAGTCGTCCCAGTTCTCTCGGTTGCGATAATCTTCCGACGTGATTTTGTATTTTTTGTACGGAGTCTCTTCGCGAGCTTGGAA
>CAYZYD010000345.1:0-5121 GCA_964482505.1 uncultured Planctomycetia bacterium
GTTGTTCATGAGCCCGCTACTGCGAAGTTGCAAGGCGTCCGCTCGCGGCGTCAGACGAACCGATACGATCCTCAGGCGACCTCTTAGGTCGCCTCCGGTCGAATCTGTCTGTCTTCATTTCGGCCTCAGACAAGAAGATTGTTCGGGCCGGCTCATTGAGAATTGGGAGGAAACATGGAGTTTCTCGCCGAGCTCTGGCTGCCCAGCGCGCTCTCTGCTGTTCTTATCTTTATCGCGAGTTCGATCATGCACATGGTGATCGGTTACCACCGCTCTGACTACCAGCGGCTCGCAAGTGAACCCGAATTTCTCGAGCATATGCGTGGGCATACCCTCAAGCCCGGGGATTACATGTTTCCCGCGGCGCTCGACATGCAAGACTTCAAGGACCCGGCCGTGCTCGAGCGATTCCAGCAGGGACCCGTCGGGTTTCTGCGTGTGCTTCCGACCGGGCTTCCCAACCTCGGCAAGAATCTGACGCTCTGGTTTATCTTTACGCTCGTTGTCACGCTTTTTGTCGCCTATATCGGTTCGCTTGCACTCAAACCTGGAGCGCCCTATCTCGACGTCTTTCAAGTCGTCGGTACCACGGCGATCCTCGCTTACGCCGCCGGAGCGATTCCCGAATCGATCTGGAAGGGACAGCGGTGGGGGGTCACGGCTCGGTTTGTCGTCGATGGTGTGATCTACGGACTCGTCACCGCCGGGACGTTTGGCTGGCTCTGGCCCGATGCTGTGACGGGTTAGTCGGGGCGATCGGTTGACGGTTCCGCTCCGAGTTCTCGCCGCTGATGCACGCGAGCTTCTCGCCTCAGGCCTCGAGTCCAAATGCCGTTTCAAACTCAGGTCGCCTTCGCTCGACGATCTCGATCTTCTCGCTGACCTTTACCACAAAGCCTATCCGCAGGACTTCGTGGCTGATGTCGAGGTGGCCCGGCGAGAAATCGAGGAAGATTTCTGCGGGCGCTGCGGCCCCTACGATTTTTCCGCTTCGAAGGTCGTTCTTGATGACTCCCCGATCGCACCGATCGGAGTCGACGTTGCGGTCGGCGCGATTCACGTCGTCAAGAAATCGCCATGGCTCGACACGCCACCCGGGGCCTTTGTGACGCAGCTTTCGGTCGCGCCGAGCCACCGGCGGCTCGGAATTGCCACGGTGCTACTCAAGTCGGTGGCAGAAGTCCTCGTCTTACGCGCGGACGCGCAGTTTGAATGCCGGCCCCAGCGCACCGAGGTGACGATCGGCCTCAAGGTGCATCCCGACAACGTCGCCGCGGTCACGCTCTACCAGCGGCTCGGCTTTCACCCCTGGCACCGGATCCGTTGACCAAAGCAACCGACCAAAGCAACCGACGATTGGAGCCACCGATTTGAAAGCGCTTCTTCTCGGCTCGGGTACCTCGGTGCCGCAACCTTATCGCGGCAGCCCGGGGCTATTAGTCTATAGCGATGATTTCGCAATCCTCGTCGACCCGAGCGAAGGAACGAGTCAGAGACTCGCCCAGGCGGGATTCTCGCTCGATCAGATCACCGACATCGTCATCACCCATTTTCACCCCGACCACGTGACCGGTCTCATACCGATTCTGTTTGCACTCAAAAACCCTCGCTACAGTCTTGAGCGTTGGCCCATTTTGCGTGGTCCCGTCGGCCTCGGCGCACTCTACGCCCAGTTGCGCGAGCCGTTTCAGCGGTGGGTCCCCGAAGCCGGAGCCGAGATCGAACTGGTCGAAGGGGCGGGTCCCTGGTCGAAGCCTGGCATCACGATCGAGTCGACGCCCGTTCGGCATCGAGAGGAGTCGCAAGCTTATCTCTTCCGCGACGACACGGGCCGGCGCATCGTCTTTTCGGGCGACACCGAAGATTGCCCCGAGATTCGAGAGTTCGCCCGCGACGTCGATCTCCTCTTCCTCGAGTGTTCTTGCCACCCCGGTGAGTCCATCGCCGGCCACCTGAATCCCAAGGCCGTCACCGAAATCCTCCGAGAAAGCAGGCCGAGCCAAACCGTCCTCGTCCATCTCAACCCCGAGTGCGACGATCACATCCTCGAGGCCCTCCCCGAAGAATTACGACCCGCAGTTTCGCTCGGGAGAGATCTCAACCACTATCGAATCTGACGCGTCAAGCAACTCGAGCGCGATAGGTCGTTGTCAACCGCAAGGCTCCATTGTCATCGTTCATACCGCCTCTTCGTTGGAAAAATTGCGACTCCGGCCGTGACCTAACTTCGGACCAATTTCGAAGTGCTAAAGATCGCAAACGCCTAATCGAAATCGCGTTTGCGAACCGATATTCGGTGTATGTTGGTTGCGAACTTCATCCCTAGTAGTACTCAACTCGCTCTAAGCCCTCTCCCCGCGATCAGCACGGAGTCGGGTCTGGGGGTTATCGGCCTGGTTTTGATTCTCGGAACCCTGCTTGTGGGCGCCCGCGCGGGTATTGTTGCGAGCCCCGAGGTCGCCGATGACCAGGACGCGCCCTGGCGTCATCGTCGGTGGCGGGGTGGTGATCTGTCCTCGTCGCGGGGTCATCTCTGGGCGCGCTGGGGTTTTGCGCTGCTTTGGAATCTCGTCTCGTTGCCGCTCTTCTTTGTGATTCCCGAGGCACTCGAGTCCGGTAACAAGGCGGCGCTGATCGGGGTGCTCTTCCCCGCCGTCGGCATGATTCTTCTGGGCAGTGCGGTTCGCAAAACGCTGAAAGCGTTGCGCTTTGGTCGCTCGACATTTCGGATGGCGAGCTTCCCAGGCGTGCCGGGCGGTCGAGTCGCGGGCGAGATCGAGCTGCCCGAAGGGAGCCCCGAAGCCGATTGGGCCAAGATCACCCTCTCTTGCATGCGTTCGGTGATCGTCCGAGATACTGAGAACAACCGCCGAGTCGAAAGACCCGAGTGGGAGCAGTTCGTCGAATTCGACCTCGCGCTGCTTTCGAGCTACCAGTTTGAACGACGAATCAGCGTGGCCTTCGATCTCCCCGATGACGCGCTGACAACGAGCCTCGACCGGCACGCTGACCCGCGCTTCTCATGGCAGCTCAAGGTTGAGCTCACTTCGTCTCTCAACCCCGACCACGAAGTCAAATTTGAAGTTCCCGTCTTCGATACGGATCGCGTCGAGTCGCGTTTCGAGATCCAACTCAACCAACCCACCGACCCCCAAGAGAGCGAAACGTGGCAGCAGGCCTTAACGCGCGCAGGCTTTCAACTCGATTTCGTCGGCCCCGACCGACTGACCGTGGTCGGCGGGCCGTTTCGCAAAATCGGTCGATCGCTGAGCTCGCTGACCTCTGCCGCGGCCATGTTCCTCACCGTCTACTTCTTGGTCTGGGCCGATATCCCGGTCCTATTTGTCATCCCCTGTGCGTTCGTCGGCTTCATTCTGCTCCTCTTTGGGCTCGACTTATTGCTACTCCACGAGAAGTTCGTCGTCAGCGGCCGTCGCCTGACCGCGACTCGAAAGCGGATCAGCACTCGGACGCGAGAGCTCGAACTCGACAGCGTGAGCCGCTTTGAGGTGCGGCAGTATATGACGGTCGGCAACTCGATTTACTTTGAACTGATCGCCCATCTCAATCCGAAACCGCGATCCCGAACCAGATTCGTCCTGCTCCAGCAGCTCCCCGAAAAGGCAGCGGTGGGACTCAAATCTTGTCTCGACGGACAGCTCGAGCTTTGAGGCCTCCGGGGCTTCGACTTAGCGCTCCCTCCGATTGCTGACTCAATCGGCCCTCGCGGCCGTAGTCCGCGCGAACTCGCGAAAGCCCTTGACCTAACTCGGTAAGTCCAGTCAAAGATCGATAGTCTGACCCGGTTTGGGTCATTCGCTTTTGTGGGGAGACGCGCATTCACTCTTCCTCGGGCGATTCCCCGAAATTCCTCTCGGATTGGCGAGACTGAGCCCGATCGACCGCAGACTGGAGCGCGAGGACCGCATCGCGGCGTAACAACCGGAGCGGTGGCTTGGGGGTCGACGCGTTGATCCCATCAACGAAGGTCAACTCTCACCGGGACTGAGTTCTCTTCCAAACTCAGAAGCGGGGGACCCGAACATGGAGATCGTGTGGATCCAGATTACGAGAAGATGATCGAAGAGATCTACGCGGGCGATCGATACCAGCGCACGTTGCCCCAAGTTGAAGAACGGTTGCCGCGCAGTTCGGAGCGCCCGCCAAGCCGTGAACCCGGTGGCTTTGATCTTGGTGGGCTGCTCTTCTGGTTTTTTGTCGTTGTCGGCGGCGCGGCGATCCTCATGATCCTGGTGCGGGTCCTCACCATTTATTGGGGCCGATCATCGCGAAGCATCCAGAAGTCGACGGTCACCGACGACCTCGTGTTCGAAGTCGGCTTCTCACTCGACGATTGTCGAGCGCGTGCGGCCGCCGGCGATTTTGTGGGAGCTGTCCACGATCTGCTTCTGCTCGCCATCGCTGAGCTTTCGGCTCGTACCGAATTCGTCTGGGCTCCGGGCATGACGAGCCGCGAGATACAGTGGGAGCTCGAGGATCGCTCCTATCATGACCAGTTCGGGTCACTTGTCGATCGGGTCGAGTGGATCTACTTTGGCGAGAATGCCGCGACCCTCGGCGACTTTCAAAACCAATTGCGCGATTACGAGAGCTTGGTTGAAGCGTGTCAGCAGATTCCCGCCACTCAGACGACGTAGAGACGCGACGCGGTCCGCTGAACCTTCGGGAAGCACCCCCAGAAGCTCAGGCAGATCGTGAAGCTCAGGCAGATCGGGGTTCATTGGGACTCGTGATCCTGATCTCGGTCGCCGGGCTCGGCTTTGTGCTCTTTGCGCTGCTTTTCCTCACCGAGGCATTTCAGCCGATCCGCTCGTGGCGATCCGACAGCTTTAGCTACTCGGCGGTCGGGCACCACGCTTTTATGGAACTCTTGCGCCGGAGCGGTCGCGAAGTTGAGCGGCGTCAAGCTCACGGTCGATACGCGTTCTTAAAGACGGGTCTCGTCGTCACGGCCGAGCCTCGACTCCAGGACGAGAAGTCGATCAAAGAATTTGAAGCGATTCTGTCGAGAGCGACTCGTCTCCTTGTCGTCTTGACCAAATGGTCCACGGCCCCCGCCTCGAACTACCGACGAGAAGCGCGAGCGAATCCACGCGTTCG
>CAYZYD010000346.1:0-5113 GCA_964482505.1 uncultured Planctomycetia bacterium
CGAAGGCGTATTGGCCATACGTCGAGGTTCGCCGGGGGCGCTGGGCGAAGGAAGATCGACTTTGTGGCCGAGTCGCCAAGGCGGTCTCAATTCGAAGTTCGAGAGAGTGCCGCCGCCCAAACAACTCGACCGTCGAGCGGATCGTACCCCGATTTCTCGCTGCGGGGGACGCTTTGAGGCACGAGAGAAATGCGACTCAGAAGTTGTCGCATTTCCGGGATTGGATACAATCCTCGCCCCCTCGGAGGTCCACCTGGGCTAGAGCCCCTCGTAAATGGGGGTGGGTTGGGCATTTTCGAATCAAACCGCAGGTCTCAGCCTTACAGACTCGTCGCAGCATTGCGCGGACTCTCGCTGCTTGCTGCAGTCTCGCTTTGAGCCCTCGCTCGTGCCCCACCGCTTGTTCTCAATTTGTGAGTTCATTGTGGTTGGTAACGTAGGTAACACGAATCCTCATCGCAAGCATTCGAAGGTCTGAGTGAAGCAAGCGTTTCACCCACCTTTCGAATCCACTCGAAAGATCCAGACGTGCCTGAGCGCACTGGAGCAATGTCATGAAGTTCGACATCAATCGCCTCCGAAACATTGGGATTAGCGCCCACATCGATTCGGGGAAGACGACGCTGACCGAACGAATCCTCTTCTACACCAACCGTATTCACGCGATCCACGAGGTTCGCGGTAAAGACGGGGTCGGGGCGACGATGGATTCGATGGAACTCGAGCGCGAGCGCGGCATCACGATCGCCTCCGCTGCCACCCACACAAGCTGGAACGACCACCAGATCAACATTATCGACACCCCGGGTCACGTCGATTTCACGATCGAAGTCGAGAGATCGCTCCGGGTTCTCGACGGCGCGATTCTTATCCTCTGTGGGGTCGCCGGAGTTCAGAGTCAGTCGATTACAGTCGACCGTCAAATGCGGCGTTACAACGTCCCTCGACTCGCTTTTATCAACAAGCTCGACCGCACGGGTGCGAACCCCGCCCGCGTCACCGAAGATCTGCACACCAAGCTCAAGCTCAACTCCTGCATGATGCAGCTTCCGATCGGTCTCGAAGCTGAGCTAAAAGGAGTCGTCGACCTCGTCACTCAAAAGGCGATCTACTTTGACGGTGACAGCGGCGAGACGATTCGCCACGAAGAGATCCCGGCTGAGATGGCCGAGGAGGCCCAGCTTCGTCGCGAAGAGATGCTCGATAAGCTTTCTGAGTTTGACGACGAAATGACCGAGGCGATCCTCGAAGAGGCCGAGATCAGCGAGGAGATGATCCACCGCGCGGTCCGCAAGGGTGTCCTCACCCTTCAATTTTGCCCGGTCTTTCTCGGCTCCGCCTACAAGAACAAAGGCGTCCAACCCCTCCTGGACGCGGTCATTCGGTATCTCCCCTGCCCGACCGACGTCGAAAACTTCGCCCTCGACGCGAGCGACGAAGAGAAAAAAGTCAAAGTCACCAATTCCCCAGAAGAACCGCTCCTCGCCTACGCCTTCAAGCTTGAAGACGGACCCTACGGGCAGCTGACTTACTTAAGGGTCTATCAGGGACGCCTCGCGAAGGGCGAGACCATGGTCAACGCCCGGACCGGAAAGCGCATCAAGATCGGCCGCCTGGTCCGCATGCACGCCGACACGATGGAAGACATCGAAGAAGCGCTCGGAGGTGATATCGTCGCGATCTTCGGTGTCGACTGCGCATCGGGAGATACGTTTCGAGCCGAGGGACTCAATCTGACTCTCACCTCGATGCACGTACCCGACCCGGTGGTTCACCTGGCGATCAAACCGAAAGATCGTAAAGCGACCGACAACATGTCGAAGGCGCTCCAGCGATTCTCCAAAGAGGATCCGACTTTTCGGGTCGAGACCGACGGCGATGAAACCGTGGTCTCCGGGATGGGAGAGCTTCACCTCGAAGTTTATATCGAGCGCATGAAGCGTGAATTCAAAGCCGAGGTCGAAGTCGGCGCTCCAAAGGTCGCCTACCGCGAAAGCCCCACCAAGGTGGTCGAATTTGACTACACGCACAAGAAGCAGACGGGTGGGTCGGGCCAGTACGGCCGGATCATCGGTCGCTTCGGGCCGAGTGATAAAGGTGAGCTCGAATTTGATAACAAGGTCGTCGGCGGAAACATCCCGCGGGAGTACATCCCTTCGGTTCAAAAGGGCTTTGAGCAGATGCTCAGCGAGGGAACGTTGATCGGTGCTCCTGTCGACGGTCTCCACGTTATCCTTGAGGACGGTGCCTTTCACGCGGTCGACTCCTCCGACATGGCGTTTCAGACGACTGCCCGAGGCTGCTTCCGCGAGTTCTACCAGAAGAGTAAGCCCCGCGCCCTCGAGCCAATTATGAACGTCTCCGTCGAAGGTCCTTCAGAGTTTCAAGGCGATATCTGCGGGACGTTGCTCCAGCGTCGCGGAATCCTGGTGGGTACCACCGATTCTGAAGGAACGGTCCGAGTCGACGCCGAAGTCCCGCTCGCGGAGATGTTTGGCTACGCGACGACCTTGAGATCGGCGACTCAAGGAAAGGCGGAATTCTCGATGGAATTCCACAAATACGCTCCGGCTCCCAATGAGATTCAAGAAGAACTCGTCAAGCAATACCGCGAACGCAAAGAAGCCGACAGCAAGTAGCAGGAGGAAGGTTGGGGACGAAAGTGACTGAATCAAACCGTCCACTCAGAGTTTTGGATCGAGCCCTTCAAGGTGGGCTCGGAACTGGCAACCTCGGCCTGCTGATGAGTCGTCACGGGACCGGCAAGGTTGCTATTCTCACTTCGATGGGCATCGACCACGCGATGGATGGTCGCAACGCCCTGCACGTCGCGGTCGGTAAGACCGTCCGCGATATCCGCGCCCTCCACGATCAAGTCTACGAGGCTATGGTGGCAGCTTTTGGCAACAGTAAGACCCCGGACATTCGGACGGTGGAGCGCCATAAGCAGATCTATACCTATCAAGACGGATCTTTGAACGTCGGCCGACTTCGCGAGACTCTCGCCTTTCTCGGCGAACACGCGCAATTCCGGCCTGAAATGATTGAAATCCAAGGCTGGCCCGATTTTGAGAGCGGCCCACCCGCAGATGAGATCCAAGGGCTCAAGAAGTTAGCTGAAGATTTCAAAGCGGAGATCTGGATTACCGCGCAGACTCACCGAACCGACGAGGTCGATTCCACAGGAGTACCCTCCGTGATTCAGAGTATTCTCGGAGATCTCGCGGTAGTCTTGGCGCTCGACGAAGATGGCGATCACATGAACGTACGCTTCGTCAAGACCCACGACACCCCGCCCACGACTTCGATCCACCTCGAATTCGACCCGAAGACCATGCTGCTTCGTTGGCGTTAATCCGTTTGAGTAGGCGAGCGCCCTTGCGAGGCCCAGAAGTACCAAAGCACGGAGGTTCTTCCTCCGTGCTTTTTTTGTGCGAGCCGGCCGTGCCGGTTATTCTGCTGGGAACGGGACCGACTTCAGTTCCTGGGTAAGGTAGAAGACACTTGCGCAGCCCATCTGTTTACGCGTTGATCCTGCTGGCGATTCTCCCGGCCTTGACAAGCTGTCGGCAGAGTCGGGTCCAAGTCCCGCAACTCCTCAAAAAGAGTGAGGCCCAAAGTGACTTGATCTCCGAGGACGAGCTCAGTCAGCGACTCAATACCTTTGGAGAGCAGTTTTCGCTGAGTGTGCAGGGGACCTGCGACCGGGTCACCTCCGAATGCACCGAGCCGGAAACCCTGAGAAGTGTGGTCCGTTGGCGGTCCTTTACAATCAATAGCTGCCTTTCGACTCTGCACAATCGGGAACCTCTCGCCGCCTTTATCGATACCTGGACGCTGCTCGTCCAGCTCGAGAATTTCCTTCGAACCGGGGAGGGCAAGGAGCTACTCGGTCATTGGTCAGTGCAGGCAATCGAGACGGCTGAGTTTGGACAGCGAGAGATCTACGAAGTGGGGTCACTCTTTCTCGACCCTCCCAGGCTCGAACGCGCTCAAGCCGCCGTCGAAGAGTTCGCGACCGAAAATCCTATGACTTCGGGGTATACGCGCCGAGCCAATATCCCCTCGCAGACCATCGCTTCTCAACGAGGAGTCTTCGAGGAAGTCCTGAGTGTTCCCCTGGTGCCCTTCAAGCCACTCAGCGGTCTCGACAACACCGCGCAGGCGGTCAGTGAGTTTACTGCCGTCGCCGACTTCTTCACCCGAACCGTGAAGAGCTTGCCCGAGCAAACTCGCTGGGAGACCGAACTTTTTCTCTACGACCTCGAAGAGAGGCCGGCCGTCATCGAGACCCGCCAAAAATTGCGGCAACTCGCCGAGTCGAGCGA
This sequence comes from uncultured Planctomycetia bacterium, assembly GCA_964482505.1. Classification (GTDB taxonomy): domain Bacteria; phylum Planctomycetota; class UBA8108; order UBA1146; family JAJFFE01; genus CAYZYD01. Next base: position 4,329 of record CAYZYD010000346.1, read on the forward strand.
ACGTCTATCGCGAGCGGCGGCCGAGCTCCCGCAACAGCTTCGGAAGGAGGCGACCGCCGCACTCCAGGAGCTCGAAGAGGCCCAACCTGAATTCCGCCGCACACTCGAAGCGTCGCGTGAGACTGGAGCTCAACTCGACCAGACTCTCCAAGAGGCGACAGCACTCGGTCGTCAACTTGAAGCGACGTCCGAGAAACTGGCCGCCGCGGGTGAGAGTTGGAGGGAGCTCTTTCTCGTGATCGATGGATGGGTACAAGCCGGACGCAAGGCGCCGGCCGCGAGTCCCGATTCGAAGACCCGAATTGACGAGTCGGGGGGCTATGACATTCACGACTACGAGCGAACCGCCGAAGCGATCACCCAAGCTGGAGGCGAATTGCGAACCCTCGTGGCCGAGATTAGAAGTTTCTCGAGTTCCCCGGAGCTCGCGCGTTCAGTCGAAACTCTCGAGGAGCAGCGGGCCAAGACGCTCACGGAAAGCAGCCAGACCGCGCGCGAAATCGTTGATCACCTCGCCTGGCGAATCGCGCAACTTCTCGCTTTGATCTTTATCGGCGGGCTCGCCTACCGCTGGATACTCAAGCCGAAGGCAACGTAAGGGGAAAGCCGCTACCCAGTAAGACGCGCGGAATCAATGTTCGGACTTCCCGAGCAGCCCGCCAGGTTTTGAGTCATTCCGTTCGAGCCCCACGATAGCTGGGCGAGAAACCACCGCCAGCGTTAGCGCGCGCTAGAGGCCCGGCCGGAAAGTGCAGTTGGCGAGGGTGGGGACCACGGCGCTCGAG
>CAYZYD010000347.1:0-5112 GCA_964482505.1 uncultured Planctomycetia bacterium
ACTTCGCCACTCAGCTTGAGTAAAAATCGACTCACCGCTCCGCCTATCCGGGCTCAACTCAAAACAACGGCTCGACGGACGAGGCGCCCAGCACTTGTCTCGCGGGGAGATTAGCGCGCTCCCCAGCAGAATGACATAGAAAGGCCGCCCGTGAATTCCTGAGAACCCACGGGCGGCTGCTCGAAAAGTCGCGAGCCGGCTACTCGGCGAGGTTGGCTCCTCCGCCCATATCGATCCGGCAGAACCGACGGATCGACATATTCTCGCCGATCGTTGCGATCTGCTCTTCGAGCAGCTGCTTAACCGTTTTCTTGTCGTCTTTGACAAAGGGTTGCTCGAGCAGACAGACCTCGCTGTACCACTTCTGCAATTTACCGTCGATGATCTTGTCCTGGATCTCCTGGGGCTTGTCCTGAGGAACTTGCTCGCTAAAGAATTCGCGTTGTTTCGCCACCTCGGCGGGATCGAGCTTATCCGGTGAGATCGCCGCGGGATCCGTTGCGCAGATCTGCATGCTGAGATCCTTGAGAAACTCCTGAAACTTCTCGTTCTTGGCCACAAAGTCGGTCTCGCAAGTCACCTCGACCATGACTCCGATCTTACCGTTTGAGTGGATGTAATGACCGATCCACCCCTGGCTCATTTCACGATCGGCCTTCTTCTTAGCGAGCTCGCCAAGCTTCTTACGCAGCGCTTCGCGCGCCTTGTCAAAGTCACCGTCGGCTTCGCTCAAGGCCTTCTTGCACTCCATCATGCCGGCTCCGGTCTGCTTCCGGAGCTCTTGCACATCCTTTGCGCTGATGTTTGCCATGGCAGCGTCCTTTTCGGTTCCCGGAAGCCCGGGAGTTATCGTTCGAGATCGGTAGTGGGATGGGACATGGTCCCGAGATTTCGGTGAGCCCTGCTTCTGAGGCGACCAAGTGTCAGCACTTGCTTTGAGCGGCGTCAGCCGGCGTCGCAAGTTTTGAGCGCTTGCCAGCCTGAGGCGAAGTGCTTTTTCGTTCTATTTACGATCTGAGGGCAGACGTCTCAGCGCAGCTCTCGCCGGTAAGCAGCTCGCCAGAGCGTTAGGATTTGCTCGAGTCCGCCGCTGAAGCCGAAGGTTCCGCCGGGCTCTTTTTCTCCTCAGGCCGAGGCTCTTTGGCCACGGTCTTTTCGGTATCCGAAGTCGTCTTGCCCGCGCTCGAGCTTGCGCCCTCCTCGGCACTCTTCTTCGCTTCGGCCTTGCGCTTGGCCTCTTTTTCCTTCGCCGCTTGCTCTTCTTGTCGCTTCTTTTCTTCGGCTTGTTGACGCGCAACAAGTTTGTCCCGACCGGAGAGGATCGCGTCCGAAAGCGCGGTGAGGATAACCTCGATCGCTCGGTAAGCATCGTCGTTACCGGGGATGGGCAAATCGATCGTGGTCGGATCAGTATCGGTATCACAGATCGCGATGACGGGGATTCCGAGCAGGTGCGCCTCAGCCACCGCAATCTGATCTCGGCGGGTATCGACGAGGACCAACGCACCGGGCAGCTTGGTCATTTTGCGGATGCCCTCGAGGTTGCGGTGTATCTTGCGCCGCTCTCGTCGAAGTCGGGAGACTTCCTTCTTGGAACGCAGGTTGATCGAACCATCGGCTTCGAGCGCTTCGAGCTCTTCAAGGCGGCGAAGTCGCGAGCGAATCGTGTTGAAGTTGGTGAGCGTCCCGCCGAGCCAGCGGCTGACGACGAAGTGCATCCCAGAACGCTCCGCCGTAGCTCGAACAACTTCGCGAGCCTGGGGCTTGGTTCCGACAAAAACGATCTCGTGCCCCGCTTCGGCCACTCGCGATAAGAAATGCGCCGCCCGAATAATCCCCCGTACCGTCTCGCGCAGATCAATAATGTGGATCTGGTTGTGCTTGCCATAGATATAGCGCTCCATCCGCGGGTGCCAGCGGCTCGCGCGGTGCCCGAAGTGAACGCCTGCTTCGATAAGCTTCTTTACATCGACTGCGACCAAATGACTTTCCTCTCGCCCACGAGATCGACCGGGTGACCCTTACAACGACTCGAATCGGAAGACCGGACAAAACCCGGTTCGTTCCGAAGGGACGCGAGAGACACGGATCTCTGAGCATAAACTGTTTCAAAGTGTCGAGAACAAACGTCGGTTGAGATCTGGTTGAGACCTATTGAGGCCTGGCTGTCAGCAAAACCGCGAGCCCGGATCCACGCAGAATTAACGGTGATCCAGACCGGGGGCGGTGGGTTCGCTGAGCAAAGTCGGGAAGTTTAGCACCGTCGCTTAGCGCCTTCAACGGCAAAATAGCGCTCTGAGGCAAACTTATGACGATTCCCAAGGCCGATGCAATTTCGAAAGCGGGTCGGGAGCGAGTGTCTAACCAGCGTCGATCCGATCCCGGTGCGCATGGATCGACTCTTCGATTCGGGCCGCGGTTTCCATGGCCCGCCGCCCCTGCTGACCGGTCACGTAGGGTTCGCCCCCCTCTCGAGTTGTCTTGAGAAACGCCTGAAGCTCCGCCTTGAGCGGCTCGAAGTCGGGGATCTCGAGATCTTCGGTGATCATAAACTGCTCGAGAAAAGCCGTTTCTCCCTCGGGCGCCGAGATCCTCCCCATCTCGTCGAGAAACTCATCGGGGTCGTAATCTTCTGAGAGGGCGATCCGAAGCCCGGTGCGGGCGATGAGGTCGAGACTGATGTACTGCCCCTTCGAAAAGACCCGGATCTTTCGGGAGCGGTTGAGGGCAACGCGGCTCGTCTTCACCATCGCGGTGCAGCCATTCTCAAAGACCATTCGAGCCGTAGCGAGATCCTCGGTCGGCGACAACACGCTCGCTCCGACCGCGTCGACTCGCTCCACCTCGGACGACGTCATATGCAGAATCAAATCGATATCGTGGATCATCAGGTCGAGAACCACACTGACATCCGTCGAACGCAAACTGAAGGGGTGAATCCGCTCACATTCGATAAAGAGAGGCTGGTCGAGATAGGGGAGAGCGGCGCTTAAACAGGCGTTAAACCGCTCGATGTGTCCCACTTGAAGGACGGAGCCCGATTGTTCGCTGAGCTCGATCATCGCGTCCGCTTCTTCGAGAGTCGCGGCCATCGGCTTCTCGACGAGGACCGCCTTGCCTGCCTCGAGGAAAGGTTGCGCGACCGCGAAGGGTTGAGGAGGTGGGACGGCGACACTGGCCGCATCGCCGCGATCGACAATCGAGTCAAAGCTAGAGAGCGCTTCGACGGGGGCGTCTGGCCCTGAGTGCGCCTTAGCAATCTCGCGAGATCTCTCGAGGTCTCGGTCAACGACGGCGACCAGCTCGCAGCCCTCGATCTCTGAATAGCAGCGTGCGTGATTGCGGCCGAGGTGACCCACTCCAATCACGGCGACCTTTAACGGTTCCAAATGTCCGATCTCTCTTTCCTGATGAGCGAGACGATTCGACGGGTGCGGCATGTCGCTGCGATCACCGCGGCGGCGAAATCGAGGAACTCGGCGGTTCTTGAAAACCGATCTCCTCAAGCAGCGAACCGTGCGCGCGCAGCCCGTGGGCTGCCGAGATTAACCCATTTGTGGAGGAGGATCGATGCGGATCGTCATCGCTAGCCTGATTGCGCTCGTCGTGGTTCTCGGAAATCGCCCCATGTGGGGCGACTCGCCGCGCACCCAGGCGGCCCAAACTCTCAAGAAGATTATCAACTCGGAGTCTTATCGCAGCTTAGGACGCGCTGAATTGACCCGGGCGGGACGTGAAGCGCTCGCCCAGCTCCCAGAAGATTCACGCGCCGCCCGCGATCTCCGCGAGGGGCTCAGCGCTTCCTCGGAAGAATCGATCCGAAAGGCTCTCGACCTCTGCTACCGCCGCGTCTCATTTGAACCCGTCCGCGAAGCCGAGCTACCGCTCGGCTTTCCCGAGCTGACTCCGATCGACGAGATTCAGATCAAGCGCTATCCGAGCTATAGAATGGCTGTCGCCGACGTTAAGGATTCGACCTACGGTCCCTTCTACACCCTTTTTCAGCACATCAAAGAGAACGAGATCGCCATGACCGCCCCGGTCGAGATGACCTACGGGGAAGCGAACCGCGCCAAGAGTCGGTCGAAGTCGATGGCATTCCTCTATCGCAAACCGGAACTTGGGCCCACCGGCCAGATCGGCGACGTCGAGGTAGTCGATGTACCGGCTCGAACCACCGTCTCGATCGGTATACAGGGGATTGAGACGCGCGAACGCATCGAACAGGCTCGGCTGGAGCTGCTCGATTGGCTCAAAGAGCGCAATGAGTACCGGATCGCGGGAGCCCTCCGCACCATGCAGTACAACAGCCCGATGGTGCCTGCGAGTCGACGATACTTCGAGGTTGAGATTCCGATCGAGCGGGTGCCGAGCAAACCGGGCCGTCGGGTTCGACTCTGATCGGCCTCAGCGCTTCACGAAACCGGGCGATCAGGGCTGGCGTGCTCGCCCCTGATTGCCCGCTTCGGACGCCGCGAGAAAATCAAACAGGTGCTGCCCCTCCTCGGGCATACCGAGCTCGTTCGACAATTTGGCATAGGCGTCTTCACGCGGAAATCCTTCGATAAACAGGATGCGCTGGGCTTCTTTAAACCAGCGGATCGTTGCCTCGTCCATTCCCGCGCGCTGGAGCCCCACCTTGTTGACCGCCCGTACCCGGGCTGGGTTGCCCTCGGTCAGAAGAAAAGGTGGGACGTCTCGACTCAAGCGACTCGCCCCCCCGATAAAGGAAAGCTGGCCGATCGTACAAAAGTGGTGCACGGCGCAGAGTCCGCCCAAACCAGCCTTTTCGTGAATAACGGCGTGGCCCCCGAGCTGACAACTATTGGCGATCGTGACGTCGTCGTGAATGTAGCAGTCGTGGGCGATATGGACGTAGGCCATGATAAGACAGCGACTCGCGATGCGGGTCACTCCTCGACCATTTGCAGTCCCGATATGCACCGTCACATACTCGCGCAGCACATTATCGTGACCGATATTGATGGCCGTTTCTTCCCCCTGGTATTTGCGATCTTGAGGCTCACTGCCCATCACAACGCCGGGGTAGAGCACGTTGCGCTCCCCGAGAGTCGTCATACCACGGATACATACGTGATCACGCAGATCGCA
>CAYZYD010000348.1:0-5112 GCA_964482505.1 uncultured Planctomycetia bacterium
GGCGAGTGTCTTGCGGACTATCCTGCGGCTTCTTGTCCGCTTGCTGTTGCTTTTCCGAAAGCTTCTCGTGCTCCTCGCCCTGGCGCTGCTGCTGACCCTGCTTCTGGTTCTTCTTGCTGTTCTTCTCTTGGCTCGATTTGTTGCTCTGCTGCTGCTGGCCCGACGAACTGGCCTGACCGCCGCCGTTACACTGCTTGATCAGTTCGTCGATCTTCTCGAGTACTTCACGCTGCTTGGCCTGGGTCGCCGCTCCGGTGTCCTCTTCTGCCAGCAGCTTCTCGATTCTGCGCATATTTTCTTCGATGTCCTTGAAGAGTTTCTCGATCGGATCCTCTTCACCGCCCCCGAGGAGTTCGGAAAGTTCCTTGCGATCCTTCTCCTTCTCTTTTTCCTTCTCGCTCTTCTCGGCACTATCTTCTTTGGACTTCTCGCCAGGCTTGGGTTCGGTTTGAGCCCAGCTCAGCGTCATGCTGGCAAGTAGCAGCGGGAGCAGTAGGAAGAGAGTCTTGGGAGCGTTCATCGGTGACCTTTCACAGGGCAGTAGGACGACGGGTCAGGGCTTTCGCGCAAACCCGTTAGAAGATTCTACGTTAACAAGATCGGCGCGACCATGTTTCGTCCTTTGAGTTTGTGATTCCTGTCGACACAACTCGGATAATGCCGGCCCAGCTCCCGACTCTCGGAGATATCAGGGAGATTTGTCCCAAACGCAATCGCGCCTAGAGGATAAGAGCCGGGGTGGGAGTTTTTGGAGCCGCTCGAGACCGCGCGCGGGTTGGGTCCCCACCCGCAGCATATCACTAGCACTCGGAACCCCCGGTTTTTTCTGGAGTTGCTGCCCCAAACTGACCTATATTTGCACATTCGGGAGTGAGCGGACGGACTGTTTTCGATGGTTCGACGGCAACCGGGTTGGGCAACGCCACTCTCATCGACGTCTCCGGGCTGCGATCCGCCGGTATCCGCGGACAAAACTCGCGCGGCCAGCCGGGCTCGACTTCTATTTCACGGTGTTTGGCTCACCACTCCGTGTTGAAGCGCACACCTAAAACGGGCGACTCGATGCAAGTCGAGTTCAAGTAGGGCGATGGGTCCCACCGACGTGGATCCGATGAAGGAGTTTGGAATTGAAGGCAGATCTCGAGGCGATCCTCAAAGACACTCTGCTTGAAACCGTCGACCGAGAGCTCGACGCCAAGACCGAAGCCACGCTCCGGTCGGTCGCCGCAAAGCATCCGGGCCGCCCCTTTAGCGAAGATCCCGTCGCCATTGAGCTGGTGCAAGCCGTGCTCGCCGTTTTCTTTGAGAAGTGGAGCCGCGAGCCCCAAGTGTTCTCGCGGATGTCTCGAAGCATCGCGCAGACTCTTTGCCGTGAGGATGAGACCCGCGAGCGTCTTGAGAAGCTCTGGCAAGAGCTCGGTGAGGAGGAGCGTTGAATCCCCAGCCCGCCAACCGGGAGGCGGAGTACCTCGAGCCCTCCCGACACGAGCCTCCGGTCGTCCCATACATCAATCCCAATCAGGCGCCGGAACCTCTCACTCGCCAAGAGCTCGTTCAGAGCTGCCAGGGTCTGGTCAAATCGCTCGCGATGGAGATCCATAAGCGACTCCCGCCATATGTCGAGCTCGACGACCTGATCTGCTACGGACAACTCGGCCTCGCCGAGGCGGCGAGTAAGTACGATCCCGAGCGAGCGGCTAAATTCAGCACCTACGCCCGCTATCGCATCCGCGGGGCCATCTTCGACGGTCTCTCCAAACTCGCCTGGTTTAGTCGACATCATTATCACAGCTCGAAGTACGAGCAGATGTCGAACGATCTCCTCAAAGTCGATTCTGACAATCGCGGCGAAGGGAACGCCCAGTGGCTTCGAGGAACCGCGAGTGCGCTCGCCGTCGTCTACCTCGCCACCGATCGCGAGGAGGACTCACCCGCCGGAGAGCTCATCGACGACGGCAGCCCCAACCCCCAAACGATTGCTATTGAGACGGAGATGAAGGAAAAGCTCCGGGAGTTCCTCGAAGCATTACCACTCGACGCCGGCAAGCTGATCCGAGGCATCTACTTCGAGGGGCTCAACATTCAAGAGGCCGGTAAACGGCTGGGTATCAGCAAAGCGTGGGCGAGTCGCCTGCACGCGAGGACACTCGACCGATTGGCTCGAGCCCTGAGGAGCGTCGGCGCGGACGACTAGAAGCTGCGGACCCTAGGTCCCTACGGAGACTTTGTTTTGACAGATCACGCGATCAACCTCGAAGAGTTGCTGCAACCGATTTCTGACGAGCAGCCCTGCGGCATCGATTTTCGGGCAGATCCCGCCTTGAGCATGGAGTACCGCAACCTCCGTAACTCGATCAACGCACAGATCGGCGAGGAGCGAAAACTCGCCGAAGACGCGACGTCGAACCCATCCGACTTCGAAGCGCTCAACCACGAGTGGAGCCAGTTCGCTAAAGAAATCGTCGGCATCCTCAAACGATCCAAAGATCTCGAAGTGGGCGCTTGGCTCGCCGAAGCGCAAATTCGCCTTCGAGGCCTTCAAGGGTTAATCGATAGCTACGAGTTACTCACCGCCTATGTCGACAAATACTGGGAGACACTTCTCCCCGCCGAAGACGAAGATGACGGGTTCGAACCGAGGATTGTTCGGCTCCAAGCTCAAAACAATTATCTCTCGGACCTCAAGACGAATTACACCCTGCTCCATCAAATTCAGCGGATCCCGATCTTTGAACCGACCGCTGCCCCCGACGGGGGGACTCGACCGATCACCTTTCGCGACTATCTCGAGCTCGAGTCGCAAGCGACCCGGGCTCGGGACGCGCAAGATCCAAAACAGAAGGAAGCGCTCCAGCAAAAGGTCGAGGCGATCCAGGGCTTTCTCGAGGCGGGCGAGCTCAACTCGAGTTTCGACTTCTGTGTGGGACAGAGAGGTCGATTCGGGGCCGCGCTCGAGGCGGTTGAAAAACTCGAAGCGGCGCTCGCCGCCCCGCTCGGGAAGGAAGCGCCGTCGCTCAAGAATATTCGAGGCGCGCTGGAAGAGCCGATCGCCCTCCTCGACGAAGCCCTCAAGTCGAAAGGACCCCAACCGGGTGCCGCTAGTGAGCTAAACTCCACTCCGGATTCAGGAGCTGGCCAGGCGCCGACGAATGTTCAGGGCGCGATTAACTCGCGACAACAAGCGCTGAGTAAGATTGCCGAGATCGCGCGTTACTTCCGGCAAACCGAGCCGCACAGCCCGCTCTCCTATTTGCTCGAAAGGGTGGTCCGCTGGGGTAACCTGCCTCTACCTGAGCTTTGGGAAGAACTCATCGGCAATACCTCGGCGCGCGAATCGGCCTTCTGGCTGGCGGGCATTGCGACCAAAGACGATGGCGCGCCCCCCGAGTTCTCGATGCCGGCCGACGCTCGCGTCGCCTCGCCTTCCCCGGGTCCCGCCGCGCAAACCCCCACCGCAGACGAGAGTTCCCCCGCCGGTGAGACTGCCGCGGGAGAGCTGGATTCCTATCCCGATGACGACGAGAAGCCGCTCGGGAGCTTAGCCACAATCTTTGGCCGTTAGACAGCCTTCTTAAGAGAGTAGAGATAAAGGAGGACTTATGTCCGAATCAATTCACGACAAGCTCGGCCGCGTGCGCAAGCCTCGGGTCCACATCTCCTACAAAGTCGAGGAGAACGGGGCGGTCGTTACCAAAGAGCTACCCTTCGTAGTGGGAGTACTCGGCGACTTCTCCGGCAACCCGACCGAGAAACTGCCTTCACTCAAAGATCGCAAGTTTATCGAGATCAACCGCGACAATTTCGACAAGGTCCTCAAGGGGATGACTCCCGGTCTCAATCTCAAGGTCGATAACACCTTGGCGGGTGATGGTTCTCAACTCGGAGTCAATCTCAAGTTTGAGAGTATCGAGGACTTTAGCCCCGAGCGGGTCGCCGAACAGGTAGAACCGATCCGAAGACTCCTCAAAGCGCGTCAAGAGCTCCACAGCCTGCAGGCAAAGAAGGAACGAAACGAAAAGCTCGAAGCGGGTGTCGAGAATATCCTGCAGGAGGGCAATATCGAGAAGCTGGCCGAGAAACTCGGAGTCAGTGGAGACGACGCCGGCGACGACGACGATAGCAACAAAGAGTAACGACCCGTAGAAACGCTGGGTCAGGAAACGAAGGTAAAGACGGATGGCAGAAGCAAATCCCGACGCACAAGGCGCCGAAGCAACTGAGGAGAGCCTGCTCGATCAGGTGATCGAGTTGACCGGAGACGATTCGCGGCACCTGCTCGAGACGTTGGTCAAGCAGTCGCTCTCGGGAACGGTCACGATCGAACGCAATGTGGTGAAGACCTTCAAGAAGGCGATCACCAAGATCGATGAAATGGTCTCGAAACAGCTGAGCGCGGTGATGCACGCAGAGGATTTTCAAAAGCTCGAGGGTAGCTGGCGCGGATTGCACCACCTGGTCTTCAATTCCGAAACCGGAACCAGCCTGAAGATCAAGGCGATGAATTGCACCAAGCGCGACCTCTTCAAGGATCTGGACAAAGCGGTCGAGTTTGATCAGAGCGTGACGTTCAAGAAGGTCTATGAGGAGGAGTTCGGGATGGCGGGAGGAGCTCCGTTCGGGGCTCTGATCGGCGACTACGAATTTGAAAACCACCCCGAGGATATCGAACTCCTGACGAAGATGTCGCAGGTCAGCGCCGCCGCCTTCTCGCCCTTCATCTCCGCGGCTTCGCCAAAGCTCTACGGACTCAATTCCTGGACCGAGCTTCCCAATCCGCGCGATCTCTCCTCGATCTTCGAGTCCGTCGAATACACGGAATGGAACGCGTTCCGAAACTCAGAAGATTCGCGATTCGTTTCGCTCACGATGCCGCGCACCCTCGCTCGGCTCCCTTTCGGGTCGAAGACCGTCACCACCGAGGGCTTTAATTTCGAAGAGGTCGAACTCGACGACGAAGGCAACGCCCGCCCGGTTAGCCACAACGACTACTGCTGGATGAACTCCGCTTATGTCCTCGGTACCAAGTTCACCGAAGCGTTTGCTTCCACGGGTTGGTGCACCGCGATCCGCGGGATCGAAAACGGCGGCAAGGTCGAAGGGTTGCCCGTCCAC
>CAYZYD010000349.1:0-5103 GCA_964482505.1 uncultured Planctomycetia bacterium
AGAAAAAATAAACTGCCTGAGTGATCACGTCTATGAGGGCTCGGCGCGATTACGAAGCCATAAGACGCCCGCAGGCGGCGCTATACGATCCGATTCTATTCTCGACGCGGCAGTTGCCTGAGGCCCAAGCTGCCGATACGGTCCCGAGATGTTAATTTGCTAGTAGGGAGAGGGACGCGTGGAGATTTTATTGAGAGTGGTTTGAGCAGTTGTATCTGGGGATTGGCTCGCACCGACTCGGCTACCTCGCACCGACTTTGGGGAAAAGGCTCGTCATGGATTCGACACCAGCCGCTCTATCGACCGCACCGATGGCGGAGGATCCCGAACATCCCGGTTTCATTCGCGTTCCGATCACGACAATTCGCCCCGACATTCCGCTCGAGTTCCGAGTCTTTGCGGAGATTTGTGGGGAGCTTCTCCTCTACAGCCGGCCGGGATCGAGTTTTGGCACGAGCCGTCGCTCGCAGCTTCTGCACTCGGGTTCGCCTTTCGCCTTTATCGCAACCGGCGAACGCGAGCAGTACTTTGAGTATCTCGAAAACAACATCACCGCGCTTCTCGACGGTCCGGCTGAGAATACCTCGGAGCGGGTCACTCGTTGTTATTCACTCGGACACCTCGTCACCAAGCGACTGATGGACGATCCGGGAAGTCCGGGAGTGAGGACGATGACGCTCGAGTGGATCGACTCGACCCGGATTCTGCTCGACCGAGACGAAGGGGTCCTCGCGGGTTTTGTTCGAATCCTCGATGTCGCTCCCGACCTCTTTCAGCACTCGCTCCATAGCTGTCTCTATGGTCTGGCTCTCGCGCGGGAAATCGAAATTGGCGACGCGGCGGAATCCGCCGATCTCGCGATCGGTCTCCTGCTTCACGACGTCGGCCACCTGCTACTCCCCGAGTATTACGGGAAGCTCAGTCGGCCTCTCACCGGCGATGAGATCAACACGGTGAGGCAGCATCCCCGCCTCGGGTACGAGAAGGTCGAGGAGCTCGACTGGATCGGGTCGATTGCGAAGGACGTGATCTTAAATCACCACGAGCGACCCGACGGGAACGGTTATCCGAGCGGTAAGCGAACTCATGAGCTCACTCGGTTTGCCAAGCTCGCCTCAATCGTCAACACCTTCGACGCCTTGACGACCAACCGACCCTACCGCGAGGCGGTTGGCTCGATGGAGGTCCTCCAGCGGATGATTCGGATGGGGCCGAATACTTTCGACATGAAGATTCTCGCTACCTTTGTCCGGATGCTGAGCCAGTAGCGCTTCCGAGCATCTCTTCCGCGAGCCGGGTCGCCTCGAGGGCCCCCTGAATCGAGGGGTTGGCCGTATCACTCCAAATCCAGACCCCCGGTGCGTGTGGGTTGTGCGCCTGAAGAGACTGATTTCCCACCGATAGTTTGGGGAGCGCTTCCGCGATATCGAAGCTCTCGATCAGCATCCAGTCGTCGACCACTTTTCCATACCACGTCTTGAGCTCGGCGCGCACTTGCGACTCAAGCTCGGAGATCTCCCCGCCTTCGACCACGGTTACCGAAATCAGATGCTGGCCCGCGGGAGCGAGTTTGTCCGAGAGCAGCGTCGGGACGGTGAGGTTGTTGACGACGCCCGACCCGCTGCCGTTGAGTACCAGGATTTGACTTTCGAACGGCGGTTCGTCGGCGGCGTAATAGAGAGTCCGGACCGATTGCCAGGGCCGAGTGGGGAGACCCAGGAGATGCTCAGTCGCACTCGCTTGGGTGGCGACGACGACCTGCTTCGCTTGCACCGCTCCATGGGTTGTTTCGAGTCGGATATGAGATTTTTGGGGCTCGATACTTTCGACTCGACAGTTGAGCCGGACCAGGTCGGCTTCGAGGGGGCGCGCGAGCTCGAGTGGAATTTCCCCAATCCCCCGGGCTGGGATCGAGGCGGCACCTTGGCTAAACATCCGAAAGGTAAATTCGAGCATCCGACTCGAGGTCTCGAGTTGGGGATCGAGGAAGACGCCGCGGTAGAAGGGGGTAAAGAAGCTCTCGATCATCCGCGGAGAAAAGCCAAAGGTCTCGAGATATTCGCGCGCTTGCCGCTCGCGTCGCGCAAAGAGCTCGGTCAAGGTGCCGCGGTTTGCAACTCGTCGCAACTTGAGGATGAGCAGCTTATCGCGCCAAGTACCGATCGGAGCCGCGATCGTTTTGAGTAGATCGGCAGGGCGTCGGAGCGGGTCACCGAGTCGATGGCAGCGGCCGTCTCGCCAAACGTCTGCGCCGGGCCAGTAATCCCGGAGATCGAGTCGCTCGTAATCGAGAAGAGCCTGGGCCGCGGGATAGGCCTTGAGCAGCACTTGGAAGCCGCGGTCGAGACGGAATCCGTTGCGCTCCACCGTTTCGACCCGACCGCCGATTCGGTCCGAGGCTTCGAGCACGAGGGGAGCTACGCCCGCTTCTTGAAAGCCACGAGCTGCGGCGAGTCCCGAGAGTCCTGCCCCGACAATCGCCACTTCGGTTTCCGTCAGATTCATGCGATCTCGACCGTATCTCCGACCCGGATCTGCCCCGCGCGTTTGACTCGACCGTAGACACCACCGCGACGATTCGGTTTGAGCTGTTCCTGTAGCCCCAACACTTGATCGTCCATCGCTTGGCAGGGCACGGTCTCGCCGAGGATCTCGAGGATCGTTTCACCGATCTTGACGTCGAAGCCGCGCACATCTGCGAACTCAAGTCCGTCGATTAACACATTCGCGCGACGCGTGGTCCACGGCACTTCGCGTCCAAACTCCGTCTCCATCGCATGCCAAGACGGCCAACTCAAGAGGGTCACTTGACGCTTCCGGCTCGATCCGTAGTCCTCGTCGACTCCGTTCGTTTCGGTCAGATTGAGTGACTCGGTCTGCGCCATCGCCTCCATCTTTCCAGGTCGGTACGCGAGCGCCTTGACGGTTCCCTTCATTTTCTCTTATCTCCGATCAGTTGTTGGAAGGCTTCCAAATCGAGAGTTTCAACGCCGAGTTTCTGAGCCTTCTCGAGCTTAGATCCTGCCCGTTCGCCCGCGAGTAAGTAATCGGTCTTCGCCGAAACCGAACTCGAAACGCGCCCACCGTTGGCTTCGATGAGTGCTTTCGCTTCGTCTCGTGACATCCCAGGGAGGGTCCCCGTGATGACAAACTTTCGGCCTTCGAGTGACCCTGCTTCGGCCTCCTCGTCGACCGTCTCGGCCGAGTCGACTTCGAATTGGAGACCGGCGGCCCGCAGTAGCTCGAGTTCGTCGCGCGTCTCGGGTCGCGAGAGAAAATCGACGACCGTCTCTGCGATAATCGGACCGATCTCATCGACGTCGACGAGGTCATCAACCGTCTCCTCGAGGAGGTTGTCAAGAGTACCCGCGTGCCGGGCCAAGACTTGGGCGACGGTTTCGCCGACGTGCCGGATGCCGAGGGCATTGATAACGCGATGAAACGGCTTCTCCTTGCTCGCTTCGATCGCAGCGACGAGGTTCTGGGCCGACTTGCGACCCAATCGGTTGAGTCCCGCTATAGTCTCGGCTTCGAGACGGTAGAGGTCGGACGGTTTTGTCACGAGCCCTTCCTCGACGAGCTGTTCGATAAGCTTGGTGCCGAGCCCTTCGATGTCGAGAGCGCGCCGACTCGCGAAGTGTTCGAGTCGGCCTTTGATTTGGGCCGGACATTCGAGATTCTCGCAGTAGGGAACGATCTCCTCGTCGCTATAGCGAACCGGCGCTCCACAGACCGGACAGCCCTCGGGCAGCTCAAACTCTCGCTCGGTTCCGTCGCGTTGCGATTCAATCGGCTTGACAACCTCAGGTATCACATCGCCCGCACGTTGCACCACGACGTGATCCCCGATTCGTATGTTCTTGCGCGCAATCTCGCGCGGGTTGTGGAGCGTCGCGCGCCGGACCGTCACCCCTCCGATCGACACGGGCTCGAGGTGTGCAACCGGCGTGAGGGCTCCCGTTCTTCCTACCTGGATCTCGATCGTTTCGAGACGTGTGGTCGCCTGGCGTGCTGGAAACTTGAGTGCGATCGCCCAGCGCGGCGACCGAGACCTCTGGCCCAAGGCCTGACGGAGTTCGAGATCGTCGACTTTGACCACAAGTCCATCGATCTCGAGGGGAAGGGAGTCGCGCTTTTTCTCCGCGTCTTGAAAGACCGCTTCCACCTCCGCTACACTCGAACAGACCTGTTGGAAGGGGGGTGGGGCGAAGCCCCAGCGTTTACTCTCGCGGAAGAGTTCGACTTGAGTGAAACCGTCGCGTCCGGTGATCTCGCCGGTGCCGTAGAGAACGAAATCGAGCGGCCGTTCGGCGGTCTTCTTTGGATCGAGCTGCTTGAGGGTGCCCGCGGCCGCGTTGCGCGGATTGGCAAAGAGTCCCTCTTCGGCGGTGCGCTCCCGATTGATCTGTTCAAATGCCGCGATCGAGAGGTAGACCTCGCCCCGTAATTCGAGCCGGTCGGGGACTTCGCCGTCGAGTCGGTTGGGGATACCGGCGACCGATCGCAGGTTGGCCGTGATGTCTTCGCCTACCAAGCCGTCCCCGCGCGTCGATCCCAGCGTGAGCACACCGAGTTCATAGACGAGTTCGACCGCCACTCCGTCGACCTTGTACTCGACCGAGAGCGGCAGCTCTTCGGGCGCGGCTTCCCCGAGGTGCCGGTGCAAGCGCTCAACCCACTCTGAAAGCGCTTCGACGTCGGCCGCGTTTTCGAGCGAGAGCATCGGTTGGCGGTGTGGTACCGCTGCTCGACTCGTCAGTACGAAGTCCTCGGGCGTCCAAGTAACGCCCACCTTTTGGGTCGGAGAATCGTCCGCGCGTAATTCGGGGATCTGCTCTTCGAGCGTTTCGAGTTGACGGAAGAGCTCATCGTACTCGGTGTCCGCGATCTCAGGATCGTCGAGCACGTAGTAACGAAAGTTGTGGTAGTGGAGCTGGCTGCGAAGTGCGCGGACTTTCAACTCCGCCGTTTCGCGACTATTGGAGTTCGGGGGAGTGGTCATCGGAAGCGCGGAATTCGTTTGTCATGGTGCTGTCAACGTAGAAGTGCTGCCTAGTGTCCTGTTCGAAAAGTTCGAGCAAGAATCGCCGGCCCTCGACCTCC
>CAYZYD010000350.1:0-5094 GCA_964482505.1 uncultured Planctomycetia bacterium
CGGGTGGTGGCCGCTACGAGGGTAAATGGCTTGAGCGGAATCTTGACCGAGCGCGCGTTGGGTCCCTGATCGATGACGATATCGAGAGAGAAATCTTCGAGGGCCGAATAGAGATACTCCTCAACCACTCGATTAAGCCGATGAACTTCGTCGATAAAGAGCACATCGCCGCGGTCGAGATCGGTCAAGATACCGATCAGATCTTTCGCCTTTTCGAGGACAGGACCCGAGCTCGCGCGAAAACCCGTACCAAGCTCCCGAGCGATCAAATTGGCGAGGGTCGTCTTGCCGAGGCCCGGCATCCCGGAAAAGAGCACATGGTCGAGGACGTCGCCACGAGCTCGGGACGCGGCGATGTAGACTCGGAGGTTTTCGACAAGCGATTTCTGACCGACAAACTCGTCGAGCCGATGGGGACGGATACTCTCGTCACGCTCGTCGTCGGGAAGCCAGGCGGGATCGACCTCTCGGAGGGCACCTTCGACTACCGAAGTCTCACGATCAACGGGTTCATCGATCTCGGAATCGCCCTCGACAGATCGGCGAGGCGGTGATGGTTGTGGGGAACGCGCCGAAGAGTACTCGGAAGTCATCGAGGGCCTATTCCATCGTCGAAGGGTTGATCCTCCGAGAGGATCCGCCTCGGCCATACCCGGAATGCCGGGCGGCAGCCCGGATCGCAGCCGGGAGCAGTGGCGAGCGGAGAGAGGGGCGGGCGCGACCTCGAGAGAATAACTCGCCCTCCGCGCAAGATCCAGCCACTCAACCGCACCGGCACCCGATTATCGTCGGAGCCACTCTCATCAACCGTAGATAAGCCAGGCTTGACGCTTCTCAAAACCGAGTGACTCATACAAGAGAATCGCCGCGGACGAATCCCGCGGGATCGCGAAGGTCTCGACTTCAGTCACGCCGCGCTCGAGGAGATCGCTCAGAACCCGGGTGAGAATCGCCCGCCCCACCCCGCGACCTCGTAAGTTTTTCTCAACCTCAAAGGTGAAGATGCCCCACCGTTGCGAATGCGCGTCGTCGAAAGGATAGGCGATCAGACTCCCGACCTGACGGTCCTCGACGAGAGCGACCCAACTCAGCGAGCGGTTCGGATAGGGAAAGGTCGCGCCCCCGGTGCTGCCGAGAATCGCTTGGTAACTGGACTCGAGCGCGATCTCGATCGCTGGCGGTTCGACGCCAACCGCCTGATGCGTCCGTGTCCAGCGCGACTGCGACGCCCCGAGATCACAGCAGAGGGTGAGGCCGGTGACCTCGTGTTGGAACCCGGCGGCGTCCAAGAAGCGCCGGGTCTCCGAATCCTCCTCGCGCACCGCCATCCCCTCGGTAGTTCCCCAGAGCGGAGCCACGGGAGCGAAGAAGTTACCGTAGAAAGGATTGTAGGCCCGACCGTCGGCGAGGAGGGGAAGGTCGCCCTGTTCTGCCCGCAGAGTGTCGCGGAGGCTCGCGAGAAGTCGCTGCCCGACTCCCTGGTGTCGCGCCTCCGGACGAACCGCGATGAGAGCGAGGTAGCCCACAGCTTTCCGCTTCATGCCCGGCAATTTGAGGTGCGGGATCAGGCAGTCGAGAAACTCCCCTTCCCAAACTCCGCCGTGGGCAAAGCCGATGACTTCGTCGTCGCCGAGCGCGACCCGAAGGAGATTCGGATCGAACGCCGAACCTCCGGCGGCCTCTTCGACCCGCGCTTGCCAAACCGATTCGGTCAGTGGAGTGAAGTTCCAATAGTCCGCGTAGATCGCATTCCAGGCCGAAACCAAGGCGGGTCTCATCCTGGAGTCGTAGGCGACCGGAGTCAGCGTGGCGGCATTCATCGACTTATCGAACTCAACTCGCTCAAATCTCTTTCAATCGAGGCGGCACCAAGAGTGACAAGAACGGCAGTGGAAGTACGAATCCCAAGCCGCCTGTGAGTGAAGCTGGCGCGGACTAGCAAAGGCTCGGCTCCAAATCTCTGCGACCGAGCTGCACTCGAGGCTCGGAGCCACCGGACTGTCCGCGGCCAACCCAGACACTCCCGGGTCGCGGTCGCAGAGTGCGACCCGGCCGTCGACTTCGACGCGCATTTGCCGAATTAGACGTTCGCAGGCAAAACGGGCCGGAGGGGCAAAGGGACCGATGCCCCCAGGTCGTAAGGTTCCGTCGCCCGCCTCCAAGCTCTGAAGAACGATTCGATCGACGTGGGTTTACCACTCGTCGAAAAATGGCTCGACGAGGTTTTGGGTTTGTTCTTCAAAGCAAAGGTTGACGACGACAAAGCCTGGGTCGTCGAGTTCGCGCCGAGCCTGAGTCAAGGCGGCGAGTCCGGCGCGGCGACTCTCCCAAGCCTCGGGATCGCGAGCGAAGTCAGCGACCGGAGTGACGAGATCGAGACTGACGACGTCGACGAGCGCGAGGAGCTGACGCGCCTCGTCCAACCCGAGTCCACTCCCCGCGGTGCGCAAGTGCACGCCAAAAAAACCCGCCGCGCGCGCCTGGCGGATTCGGGTCAGTAACTCGGGGTCGTCGCGAGGTTCACCATACCCCCCTCCGAGCGTCAGCAACGCGTCGTCGCGGAGATCGGGTATCTCGAGGATTCGATCCCAAATTTCGTTTGCGAGAGTTTCGCGGTCAAAGCGGGGTCGACGGTGATCCGCGCGCGTCCCGCCCGCTCGGGTCAATTCGACGATCGTCTCTTCGGGCCCCGGTCCGGCGACCCAATCGGGGTCTGAGTTCACCCGTTCGATGCAATCCTCGGCCGACGGAGCCTCATTCAATTCGCGGAGACGCCGGCCAAGTTGGTCGCGGGTGGTGTCTCCGTCGGCGAGAAGTCGATGCCGACTCTCGGTCAATTGTCGGGTGTAGGCGTAATCGATGCGGTGAAGACCGGGGTCTTTGGTCGCTGCCCCAACTTCGAAAGGAAAGAGCGCTTCGAGCGAACCGACGAAGTCGATCGCGCGGAATCGCTCGGCGAGCGACCGGCCGGCGATATCGGCGCTGAGACCCGGCGGAGCTGTCGAGAGTAGCACCTGACTGCCGCGCCGTTCTTCGAGATATTCGCGAGCAATTTCATCGACGAGCTCGGGTCGCAGGCAGACCGCTTCGGCGGGAACCACGCAGACAGCCTCGGCCTCCTGCTGCTCAAAAAAATCGGCGAGAAGGCGAGGGTTGAGTGCTTCACAAAAGAAGTAGCTCTCACCGAGTCCCCCTCGCCACCCGGTCCCTCCCCATTTCCGACCTCTTCTCAATCGGTTCCGGACCGGCAGATCGGGCTCAGAGTGAGTCCAAAGGTTGAGAGGGCGGTCGATGGTCAAGTCGGCGAGAAGTTGCCTGAGTCGGTTGACGTCGGGCTCACGGACCATCAGGTAAATCTCAGAGATACGGCGACAGCGTGCGAGCGCCGCGAGTGTGGTCGCGAGCACACTTGAGTCACCAACGGGTTGGCTGAGCTGGGATCGCAAGCCTCGTCGCGACTGCTCGAACTCTATCTCGACGAGTGCGGGCAGCGCGTCGGGCGGTTCCGTCACGCGAACTCCTACTTTTCGATCCGAGTCGTTCGTCTGAGTAAGCCGAGCGGCGAGATAAAGAAGTTGAGAAAGCAGTCGGTAAAACGGAAGCCGCTGATGATTCGGTAGTGATCGGCCGGTCCGACGAGATCGCGCGAGTCGAGGCCGTTGATCGTCACGAGTCCCCAGAAGGCGTAATAAGTACGGTAGATTCGCACTTCACCTCCCCGCGGCCCGTCGCCGACCGTGTGACGCGTATAAAGACAGCTGGGCAGGAACAGAACCGCGCCGGTCAAGATCCAGGCGAGGTAGAAAGTTCGGCGCGAACCAAAACGCGAGGTCCGCCCGGGGAAAGTCTGCATAAACGCGATACCTACTCTTGCTCGAGGCCACAAACCCAAAGGCTTACTGGTCCCAGGTGCTCATTGGTCCCAGACTGCGCCGGATACCAGACTGCGCCTGATACCAGACTGCGCCGGATCCCAGCATGGCGCTGGCTCGGAACGGAGTCGACGCGCAGCGACGTCTAAGGGCTCTTGGCGAGTTCGGGTTGCAAGTGCGGTAGGCCAGCCGCCGTATCCGCCGCGATGCGAACCACTCCGCGGGCCCAGGAATCCTCGCTGTTCACACAGGGAATTAAAAGGAATTCTTCGCCCCCATTCTCGAGGAATGATTCGCGCGCTTCCATACCGATCTCCTCGATCGTCTCGAGGCAATCGGAGCAGAAGGAGGGGCAGAGAACCGCGAGACGCTTTACCCCGGACTTGGCCAGGTTTTCAATCGACTCATCCGTGAAGGGGGTGAGCCAAGGATCCGGGCCGAGCCGCGATTGAAAGGTCGTCGAGGTATCGTCCTCTTTGAGATCGAGCTCGCGGATCAGCGCTTGACTGGTGGCGACGCAGTGGGCGCGGTAACAGTTGCGGTTGGCAAACTCGATCTTCGAGCAGCAGTCCTCTTTGACGAGGCAGTGCTCGCCGCAGGTTGCGTCGCTCTTCTTGACGTGCCGTTCGGGTACGCCGTGATAACTCAGCAGAACGTGGTCGGGCTGAAAGCGGTCGAGCTCAGGCCGGGCGATCTCCACAACCGAGTCGATAAATCCGGGGTGGCTGTAGTAAGGGGGAATGACGGTCAGGCTCGGAACGTCCCAAACCCGAGAGCCTTCGACCAGTACCTTTTCGACCGCCGAACCCCAAGCCGCCGAGGAATACTGCGGGAAGAGAGGAAAGACGATGATGTCATCGATCCCGGCGTCTCGGTAGGCCTTGAGAGTCTCCCGAACCGACGGATTTTGGTATCGCATCGCAACCCGTACTTCGAACTGCTCACCGAGCAACGCTTGGACTTTTTGGGCGAGCTCGTTCGCATTGATCAGGAGGGGCGACCCTCTGTCGGTCCAGACCGAGCGATAGGCGGCCGCCGACTTGCGCGGGCGAAAAGTGAGGATGATCGCGTAAAGCAAGAAGCTTCGGAGGAGCCACGGCACGTCGAGCACTCGGGGGTCCGAGAGGAATTCACGAAGATATCGGCGCACTTCGGGGGTGTTTGGAGCATCCGGAGTCCCGAGATTGATGAGGAGAAAGCCGCGCTTGTGCATCGGAAAGCG
>CAYZYD010000351.1:0-5094 GCA_964482505.1 uncultured Planctomycetia bacterium
AGGGAGGTCGAGGGCCGGCGATTCTTGCTCGAACTTTTCGAACAGGACACTAGTTGCGGGCTTCTTCTTCGGCGGCTTTGGCTTTCTCTTTATCCGCTTTGGCCTGGGCTGCCTTTTCGCGGGCCTCTTTCTCTTCGAGGTACCAGTCGACCCATTTCTTCCCGGCGGCGAGCCGTTGACGCTCGCTTCCGTCCCAGGGGAAGCTGTACTTCTTGCCCGAGACGTTCTTGAGAGTCTCCCAGGCGAGCTTTCTCACGAATCGGTCGGAGTCCTCGAGGGCCCGGACGCTCGGGTCGACGACCCGAAAGTCCTTGGTTTCGCTGAAAAGCCGGAATACGGCGGCGCGGGTTCGGACAAACTCGTGGTCGGTGAGCTTGAGTAGCTCTGGGAGGGCGAGGTCGCCGTACTCCCTGAGCTTTCGCTCTGCGCGCACTCGGTTTTGTGTGCGTTGGCGCGTCAATTCGAAGGCGAGCTCGCGGATCTTTTTCTCGACCTCGGGGTCGAGCTTATCGGTCGTCTCCGCTTTCGACTTGGACTTATCCTTATCGCTGCCATCTTTTTTGTCTTTTTCGGCCCGCTTTTGCTCTTCCTCGGCCTTCTCAACCTCGGGTAACAGTTTGGGCCGACTCTCTTTCTTGCCCCGGTTTGGATCGAGATAACCCGTCCGCGCGTTTTTCTCGACGCGCTCAACTTCGGGAATCGGGATCTTGATCGTACCCACGTTACCGATGTTGAGAACGATATTGCCGTCGTGTCTTCCGGTAACAATCCCGTCGATCGCCGCCCCGTTCTTGAGGTATAGCGTGTCTGCAAAAGTGACTGTGGCGATCGTAAGGACGAAGCCGGTGAGCATGAGTAAACGCACGACGCCTCCTGGGAACTGAAACGGTTCTCACTTAAGTATTTTCTTCAGTCCGATGATCGGCAAGCGGAGACGCGGCCTTTAAGAGACTAAGCTCCAATTTTATTGTTATTTATGAATATTCCACGGAGCGGGGAACCCGTCCCCCTGAAGTGCAACCCAAATCCCGTGAAGAAGGCAGTTTGCTCCGAATGAACGCACTCGACCGCGCTCGCCGCCGAGTCGTCTCTCGAGCACCGCGACCTCGCTCGAATTCGCGATCGCCATGAAGCACCGCCCGACCTCGTCTTCGTGCGCTTGCGGGCCGGCTTCCCCCGTGATCCCACCGCCGACCTCTGCTCGAAACCGCTCTCGAGCTCCGCGCGCAAGTTCGGCGGCCACACTGGCCGAGACAACTCCTCTTGCCAACTCGTCTCGGGTGATGCCAAGCAGATCCCGTTTCGCTTCGATGGTGTAGGCCACGACCCCTCCGCGAAAGATCCGAGAAGCTCCGGGAACATCGACCAGACGGCTGGCCGCGAGCCCTCCTGTCACCGATTCTGCAAGCGCCACGGATTGACCCGTTGCACCCGCAACTTGAACGAGGCGTTCACACAAACTCTCTGCGCCCGCACCGAGATAGCGCACTCCAAACGACTCGCGGAGTTCGTCGTCGGACAGGCCGCCTCGCGGTGCCCGCACAGTCAGCTCGAGATCTCGGGCGCAGATGCTGAAGTCGACCTCTCCGTCGAGGTTTTGACGGAGACGCTTGGAGATCCAGTCGTCGAGCTCGGCTTCGGGAACGCTAAAGAACTTGAAAGTCTCGAGGGGCTGCTCGTGCGGGCCGATCTCGCGCTCGAGGGCTGGGGAAACCACGCGGTCAAAGAGAAACCGAAACTCACTCGGGACCCCCGGCAGTGCCCAGGCTTTGAGGTTGCCGATCTGCAGCGCAAAGCCCGGGGCCGTGCCCACCGGATTGGCGATCAACTCCGCCGACTCCGGGAAGAAAGCCTGCCGACGGTTGTTGTCCGACACCGAGACGCCTCGAGACGAGAGGTACTTCTGAATCTCGCACCAGGAGTTGGCGTCGAAGCCGAGCTCGACTCCGGCCGCTTTTGCAAATTCAGTGCGGGTTCGATCATCCTCGGTGGGTCCGAGGCCCCCCGCAACGATGATGTGGTCCACGGGGAATGGGCTCGACTTGAGTATCTGCGAAAGGCCACCGATGCGATCGGCGGTCGTCAAATGGTAAACCACCTCTGCGCCGATCTCAGTCAAGCGCTCGGCCGCGTACTGGCCGTTGAGGTCGAGCACGGTTCCGTCCACGAGCTCGTCGCCGACCATGACGAGACCGACTCGAAACTCGCCGACCGATTCGATTCCCATCTCGCGTGTCATGAGATCATTGCCGTTCTGTCCGTTATATGGAGAGCGATTAATCGGACGACTCGGGAGTCGGCCGGCGGTGCGCCGACCGAGTCAACCAAGCTACTTGTTCTGCGAGACCTTGCGAGAGATCGCCAAGCTTGGTGCGACCCTCGGCCGATTCGAACCAAGAGCTGTCGTAGAGCGAGTGGGTCGACTCTCGGCCGATCACCGAACAATTGCCTTTGTAGAGTCGAAGCCGGACCCGGCCCGACACGTTGCGCTGGGCGTGTCCAAAGAATGCGTCGAGCGCGACGCGCAACTCTGTGAACCAGCCCCCTTCGTAGACGAGACGACCGTATTCCGCCGCGAGGACCCTCTGAAACCGGTTGAGATCTCGACTCTGGGTCAATTCCTCGAGGGCGGTATGGGCGGCGTATATCACGGTCGCGGCGGGAGCTTCGTATATCTCGCGGGTCTTGCCGCCAACGAGCCGATTCTCCATGTGATCGAGGCGACCGACCCCGTGTCGCCCTGCCACCTCTTCGACGCGCCGAATGAGCTCGACCGGGGGAAGGTCGTCATTGTCAACCGCCATCGGGAGTCCGTGCAGAAAGGTCAGCACGATCTCTTCGGGTTGGTCGGGCGCTTCAAAGGGGGAGGCGGTGATCTGGTAGAAGTTCTCGTCAGGAGCCTCCCAAGCGTTGCTGAGTTGCCCATAGACACTTCCGCAACCCCAGAGATTGCGGTCGACCGAATAGGTTCGATGAAACTGGGGTCGATCGGGCAGACGCAGACGCTTCGCTTCGGCAATCTTCTGTTCGCGGGTCTTGAGCCGGATTTCACGCATCGGATTGGTCAGGGTCAAATTGGGGTCGAGGGCGGCAACCGACGCCTCAAAGCGTACCTGGTCGTTACCGTGCGGGGCCGAGGCGTGGGCGATCGATTCGATGTCGAGTTCGTGCGCGCGCTCGACGAGCTCACGTGCAATCGCGTAGCGGGAGAGCGGCGTCGCGAGCAAGTAGTTCTCGTAATCGGCCCCTGCGAGCACCGCGGGGTAGATGTAGTCGTCGACCAATGCCTGCCGAAGATCGACGATGATCGTACCCTCCGCCCCGCACTCCAGGGCGAGCTCCCCCACCTGCTCGATAGGCGCTTGTTGACCGACGTCGGCCAAGAGGGCGACGACCGGGTGTCCCCGGCGCCGGTTGAGCCAATGGACCGCGAGTACATCGTCGAGTCCGCCCGAAAATGCGAAGAGAAACTTTTTCATTCGAGCCCCAACAAGGTGAAGCGACGAGTGTCCGGCCACGTGTTCGCAGATAGCAACACTACGACTTTTGGAACATAGCACTAGTGGACTGGGTCATGTCGTCTGAGACTGGAGATTGAAGACGCCGACCTCAATTGGAAGACTATGGGAGCGAACTCTGCTGGGTCAGTCTATCAACGGACCGCTAATCGATCACCTCTTCCTTCTCAACCCCCTGCTTTGCTTGGAAAAATTCAGCGAGCAAGATCCCGGATTCGTAGAGCACGACCAGGGGCCCCGCCATCAGCAATTGGGTCACCACGTCGGGGGGAGTCAAGAACGACCCAATCAGAAGCGCGGCCAAGACCGAGTACTTGCGGTAGCGTCTAAAAAAGCTCGGCTCAACGATCCGCGCTTTGGTAAGGAAGATCATGAGAAGAGGCAGCTGAAAGACAAGGGCCATCCCGAGGAGCAGCGTGGTCAGAAGGCCGATGTAGTCCTTGAGTCGGAAAGAGGTTTCAAGGAGATCGGGGGAGCCGTAGCTACCGAGGTAGCTCAATCCCACTGGAACCAGTACCCAGTAGGCGAACGCTCCGCCGCAGACAACCCCGAGGAAGCTCATCGGCAAGAATGGCCAGAGCGCGCGTCGCTCTTTGGGGTAGAGCCCCGCTGAAATGAAGTGCCACGTCTCAAAGGCGATCCAAGGCAGCCCGACCAGAACTGCCAAGAGGAAACAGATACGAAGGTGCGAAAAGAACGCCTCGGGATAGCTGAAGGTGTGGAGTCGAATCTCGCCCGATTCACGACTTAGGATCGCCTCGAGTCGCCCTTCGAGGGACTCGACTTCGAGGATCACTTCCGAGAAGGGGTTCGCTGCGAGATCGACCTGGGGCGCCGCGGGTGCCAAGCGCTGGGTCGGGGGATCGCTCAAGTCTGCGGGCGGGCTGGCCTGGTCGAGCTGGCCGGCAACGCCGCTCTCGACGGTCTTACGGACCGTTTCAATCAATTCAAGCGCTCGGTCGGGACCTCTCGACCAAAGCGAAAGCTTGCGAACGGATTGGACGGTCTCCTCAAGCTTGGCGAGCGATCCCAAGAGGCGGTCTCGGGAATACTCCCCTTGCACGATCTGCTCCTCGATAACGCTGGCGAAGAGCTCGAAGGTCGGTCGCTCTGCTTCAGACCAAGTCGGGCGCAGCTCCTCGAGGCGATCCTGAAACTTCGCGTTCATTTCTGATTTTGAGATCGCGAAGCGTTGCCAAGCTCGGGCCTCGATCGAATTAAGCGCTCTCTCGACACCTTCAAGCCCGAGCGAAACCTGATTGAGGGTGCTGCGAGCCGCGATGGATTGCATCGCGCCTTTGTGCGGACCGACGACCCATCGCATCAAGCTCGATTGAAAAAATAGTGCGCCGACGAAGACGACACCGATCACCAGCAGCGACCGCAAGATCCGACCCCGAAGCTCTTCGAGGTGGTCGCCAAATGACATCACTGTGAGATGACTCTCGCTCAATCGACTCTCCTTTTGCCAATCTCTCTATACGCGAGGAGAGTTCAAATAAAAAGGACCGGCCGCATGGCGACCGGTCCTTTTTTCGCTTGCAGACGAAGGGTGAGCTACTGCAGGCCGATGAAT
>CAYZYD010000352.1:0-5073 GCA_964482505.1 uncultured Planctomycetia bacterium
AGCCTCCTTGGGCGTTTCTTTTGTATTTACAAATATAACCCCATCCTCACCCAATCTTGACATAGTTTGCACTAAGTCATGACTCTCGCCATACCCCTTGAGCCGGTGGCGTTCGAAGGCCTCGGCTCCAACCTCGGAGGAGGAAAAGTGACCCGACTGTTCATCGTCTTGGCAATGCTCATGGGAGCGGCCGCCACGCTAGAAGCGGGGGCCCTAGCTCCTGTCAAAATCAATGAAGTTCGCATCGATCAACCGGGCACGGATAACGATGAGTATTTCGAGTTAATCGGTCCGGCGGGCACTCCGCTCGACGGACTCACATACATCGTCATCGGTGACGGCACCGGAGGTAGCGGAGTTATCGAAGCGGTGGTCGACCTCACGGGTTCGGTCATCCCCGCGGACGGGCTCTTTGTTGCCGCCGAGGCGACCTTTACGTTGGGTGCCCCTGACTTAGTCACTTCCTTGAACTTCGAGAATAGCGACAACGTCACTCACTTGCTGGTCGACGGCTTCATAGGTGCGGACGGTGACGACCTCGATCTCGACGACGACTGCATTCTCGACGTGACGCCCTGGACAGCGATCGTCGACGGGGTGGCATTTATCGAAGAGCCCAATCCCCCCACGAGTACCGCGTGCGCTTACCCCTCGGCCACCGTGGAAGCGGTCGGGCCCGACGGGACTTTCGTTCCTGGACTTGTACTTCGCTGTCCGGACGGCACCGGTAGTTTCGAAATCGGGGCCTTTACTTTGGGCTTGACCGATACTCCGGGAGCTTTGAACGATTGCACGCTGACCGGTGTCGAAATCTGTGACGACGGAATCGACAACGACGGGGATGGATTCATCTATTGCGACTACTTCACATGTATCGGAGACCCCTCCTGCCGGGCCGAAATCTGCGACGACGGTATCGATAACGACGGCGACGGATTCGTCGACTGCGACGACTTCGATTGTGGGGGAGACCCCGCCTGTCCCGACTCTGAGATTTGCGACGACGGCATCGACAACGACGGCAACGGATTCACCGATTGTGAAGACTTCGCCTGTACGGGTGATCCGGCTTGCCCTGGCGAGATTTGTGACGATGGCGTCGATAATGATGGCGACGGCTTTATCGACTGTGACGATTTCGATTGTGGAGGAGACCCCGCCTGTCCCGACTCAGAGATCTGCGACGACGGGATCGATAACGACGGCAATGGATTTACCGACTGCGAAGATTTCGCCTGTAACGGAGATCCGGCTTGCCCCGACGAGATTTGCGACGACGGAATCGACAATGACGGCGATGGTTTCACCGACTGCGACGACTTTGATTGTGATGGGGATCCCGCCTGTCCGTCGGAAATCTGCGACGACGGCATCGACAACGACGGCGATGGGTTCATCGACTGTGACGATTTCGATTGCGATTCAGATCCTGCTTGCCCGAGCGAGATCTGCGATGACGGAATCGATAACGACGGTGACGGCTTCATCGACTGCGAAGACTTCGATTGCGGCGGCGATCCCGCTTGTCTGGTCGAAATTTGTGACGACGGTATCGACAACGATGGCGACGGCTTTACCGATTGCGAGGACCTCGACTGCGATGGCGATCCGGCTTGCGTGAGTGGAGATCAGTTCCAGCGTGGCGACGCGAACGGTGACGGCAGCAAGAACATCGGCGACGCCGTGTTCATTCTCAACTTCCTGTTCGTCCCGGGCTCTCCGGCACCTAGCTGCGACGACGGCGCCGACGTCAATGACGACGGGAGTGTCAACATCGGTGACGCGGTGTTTGAATTGAACTTTCTCTTTGTTCCGGGGTCACCAGGCATTCCTGAGCCCTGCGCCTCGGGATGCGGGGTTGATCCCACGAGCGATGCACTGGATTGTCCCGGTGGCCAACCCAGCTGTCCCTAATTGAACTCTGTCCATTGAATCCAAAGGCAGTGATCTCCGTGAGGATCACTGCCTTTTTCTTTTGGTGCTGACGGGGGAGCCGCTCATAAAAATCGTCGGAATGCTGAGCCTCCTCGGCGAGTCGGGCTGCTAGCGCCAAGCGAGGCAGGAGAGCAAGCGCTCTCTTGCCTCGTCTTGTTTGAGGTGAGCTCGCGGCTGCAGGAGACCCGGGCATCGGTTATACTCCGCCGTCTCCAGTCATGGGCTCGGCGCGGTACCCTCCTGCGGCGAGCCGAGTCAAGGGTTGGGACCGATGCCTCGCATTTTCATTCTGGTTGTATTTATCTCCTTTCAGAGTTCTCTCCTCTGCGCCGCTCGCTTTTACTTGCGCGACGGTACCGTGGTCGAAGCGGCGTTCATCGGGGAGGCCAACGGTGAAGTTGTGGTTCTGGATGCGTTGGGAAAAAAGCAGAAACTCGTGAGAGCTGAGATTCGCTGGGTCGACTGGGAGCACCGACTCAAGTCAACTCTCGAAGCCCGAGCTAAGAGGCGGCGGGAGAGCTTTTCGCGTAAGCGTCGCGCCGAGGCGGAGCGCCTGGTGCGAAAGTTGGAACGGTGTCGGGCCAGCGAGCGGGCCAAAATCTTTCAAGCACTCGATGGTTTTCAGGACCGGGAGCTGCTTTCCGTCTTTGACCGAGGTCTGCGGTCCCAAGTCGTAGAAGTTCGAGAGTATACCTGTTCTCGCCTAGAGCGATTCCACGGAAATGCTGCGGTGGTACCGCTCGTAAGCGTCGCGACGACGCACCGCGATCCCGAACTGGTTGAGCGAGTCCATCAACTGGCATTGTCCAAAGACGCTGACATGACTCGGAAGCTCTACGAATACGTCGTCGTGACAGCGCCAGTTCCGCAACGATTGCGAGCACTCGATTCCATCCAAAAGATCGGCGACCTCAAGTCCGCAACGCGTCTC
The DNA here is from genome assembly GCA_964482505.1 of uncultured Planctomycetia bacterium. Taxonomy (GTDB): domain Bacteria; phylum Planctomycetota; class UBA8108; order UBA1146; family JAJFFE01; genus CAYZYD01. The sequence continues at coordinate 2,867 of CAYZYD010000352.1, forward strand.
GTCTGGAATCTTACCTACGTGCAGAGTCACATCCGAGCTCAGCTCGCACGCTCGCGGGGGCTCCGCGAAGTTCCGGTACGCTTGGGGCAGAATACCGACGTTTCGATCGAACTCCCCGAAATCGAATTGATCGAAGTGATGACAACCGTGCAGATCCCGGTGGAGTCTCTCAAGACGATTGAAGCGAAGACCGTCGAAGCGCTTGAGGCAATAAGCGGTCAACAACTCGGGAGTGATTCCAGGTCCTGGCAGCATTGGCTCAAACAGCTTCCAAGACCGAAATCACCGATGACGGCTCCGACATCACGGCCGAAGAAAGAGAGTGAGAGGGGGGACGGATAGGTCTGTTGATGAGCAAGCCGCTTGTTAGCTGTTGTCGGCTTCGGGGGGTCCTCCTGCTCACGGTGTTCGTCGTGAGCTGCACTGCTCCGCCGGTTCGAGTGACCTCCCAATCGCTCCGTGATGCGTACGCTCGCGAAGTCCACGATTATTCGGTCAATCAGGCGTTTCACCGCGAAACTCGGGACACGGTCCTCAAATGGGGATGGGATCTCGAAGCGGGAGTCGCAGGTGCACTCGATCGAGTCGATTGGGCCGGAGAGAAGGTCGGATGGCGGGACTGGCTGGCGCGGGCCGAACTGAGCTACGCGCTTGCGCTTGATGACGAGGCAGGACCGGATCGCTGGCCTCAGCTTACAGAGTGCCTCGTCAGCGCTTACCGGGTTTTGGCGGATCCCGAGATTCAGTCCTGGAGCGTGGCTGCGACGCGGGCCCTCCGGTTATACCGGGCTGCTCTTAGCGCGCTTCTCGATCCCCTGTTAATCAACCCACAACCTCAAATCGGTGAGTTTTCGATTCGAGTGAGCGACGAGTTTCGCGACTCCCGGTGTCGCCTCGATCGGTTCGACCGGTACGAGCTGAGTGAAGAGTTTCACGTCGACGGAATTCGGAGCCGTCACATTCGTGAAGGAGTGGGCCTGCCTCTCGTCGCGGTCCGTACTTCAGCTCAAGAGCTGTGGCGGTACGAGACCCCTGAGGGAGTCTTTCGACCCGCAACCCTATTTGTTCGCCCCGGGGAGTCGGGCGAGCTGAGTCTCTCTCTCCTCAATCCGATCTTGACCGACTCGGTACGGATCGGCGCGAACCGCTGGTCGCTCGCGGCTGACTTCACGGCACCTTACGCGCTACTCCTGAGCGAAGCGAAGTTGCACTCTCTCCAGGATCGCGGATTCTTCAAGTCCGATGTCGATGGCCACGAAGGACTCTTTCTGCTCGAAGACTACAATCCTCAACAGATCCCGGTGGTCATGATCCACGGGCTCTGGTCGAGTCCGGCGACTTGGCGTGAACTCACCAATGAGATTCTCGGTGATCCCGTGGTGCGAAAGCATTACCAGGTGTGGCACTACCTCTACGCCACGGGGGCTCCGCTGCTCGAAAATGCCCGACAGTTTCGAAGTGCACTCCTCGGGCTGCACTCTGAGCTGTTGGATCGTGGGGGAGTGAGCGACATGGTCTTGGTCGGTCACAGCATGGGCGGCGTGTTGTCGAGAATCATGCTGCTCGAGAGCGGCGACCAACTTTGGTCGACTGTGTTTGAGGTTGACATCGATCGAGTGGAGCTCGACCCCGAACTCAAACGACTCGCCCGAGAGCTTTTCTTCTTTGAGCCGCTGGCGTTTGTCAAGCGGGCGGTATTTGTCGCGGCCCCGCACCGCGGAAGCCCCGAAGCAGATTCGTTTTTTGGTCGACTCGGCTCGAGCTTGATTTCGACGCCGAAACACGTCCGGGCACTGACCGAGCGTGTCCGTCGCCAGTTCCCGCGAGCCGTGCGGGTTGAAGTTCCGACGAGCGTCGACAAACTTTCGAGTTCTCACGAAGTTTTGCGCAGCCTTCAGAGACTTCGAGTGTCGAGTACGCCTTTTCACACGATTCTCGGTGAAGTTGGCGACGGGAGTGACGGGGTGGTGCCGCATTCGAGTTCACGACTCGCAAACGCCGTATCCGAAGTCACGGTGGCTGCAGCGCATGCAGTGGTTCAGAGCCACCCCGACGCCTTGCGTGAGTTCAGACGCATTCTTTGCCAACACTATCGCTGGATCAAGAATTCAAGCGCGGCACCGTAACGAGCACCGAGTGAGAGAGCTTGAGGCTAGCAGCCCGCCCGAAAACTCATTCCGCGCGGGCGGCCGAGCTTCCTTCGCCCA
>CAYZYD010000353.1:0-5069 GCA_964482505.1 uncultured Planctomycetia bacterium
AGCGGCTGGGTTTCGTAGTGAAAGGCCATGGCCGTTCCCGCTGCCCAGTGGGGGTCCCCGCTCGCCCACTTCACCCATCCGACGGAAACACAAATTTGACCCGCAGAAGCCGCCTACACCACCGCGCGCCCCGACACCCTCAACCCAGTTTTTCGTGGTAAGGACAAGCGACCTGATGAAGCCCGAGTTCCTCGGAGACGGTCAAAAGCGGTGGCGTCTCCTGCGCGCAACTTTCCTGAGCGATCGGGCAGCGCGTTCGAAAGCCACAGCCCGAGGGTTTGGCGATCGGACTCGGTACGTCGCCCGTGAGGATGATGCGATTGGGCCGCGAGCGATCGGGATCCGGGTGCGGTACCGCGCTCAGGAGCGCCTGCGTATAGGGGTGCCGCGGGTTGGCGAGGATCGCGTCGGTGGGACCGGTCTCGACAATATTGCCGAGGTACATCACGGCGATGCGGTGCGAGATATGTTCCACCACGCTGATATCGTGCGCGATAAAAATGTAGGTGAGGTCGAACTCTTCCTGCAGATCCATCAACAAGTTGAGCACCTGCGCTTGAATCGAGACGTCGAGGGCGCTGACGGGCTCGTCGGCGATAATCAGACGAGGTCGCGTGGCGAGCGCCCGCGCTATCCCGATTCGTTGTCGTTGCCCCCCCGAAAATTCGTGCGGGTAACGACTCGCTTGATCGTCTCGCAATCCGACCTTGTTGAGCAACCACCCCACTTCGTCATGTCGCTCCTCGGAGGACATTTCGGGCTTATGCAGCTTGAGCGGCTCGGCGATAATCTCGTAGACGGAGAGTCGCGGATTGAGCGACGAGTAAGGATCCTGGTAGATCATCTGGATTTCGGCTCGATAGGGCCTCATGGCGGAGCGGCCCAGATGGGCGAGATCGACGGTCGGCTTGGGTCCGAATTCACCCCCCACCGTTTCGAGTTGTCGGGATTCGAGGTGGATCTCACCGCGGGTTGGTTCGACGAGCCGCATGATCGCTTTGCCGAGCGTACTCTTGCCGCAACCCGATTCCCCGACCACTCCGAGCGTCTCCCCCTGCTCAATGTCAAACGAGACGCCGTCGACCGCTTTGACTTCACCGACTCGGCGCGGAATGATCCCCCGGTAGACGGGAAACCAGACCGCAAGATCGCGAACACTGAGGAGGCTCATCGGTCGCCCTCCGATCCCAGGGCCGGAGCCGCGTCGCCGTACAGATGGCAGCGAACCCAGCGCCCCTCGCTCGTCTCGATAAGATCGGGCTCAACCTCTTCGCACTGCTTGACAAAATCGGTGTCACCCTCGTCACGCTTCTGCGCCATCACCGAACAACGCGTGCAGAACTTACATCCCTGAGGCAGATTGAAGAGACTCGGGATCACGCCGGGGATAGTCTCGAGTCGGTCGACCCGACGACGGTCCGGCTGCGGTAGACTCGTCAACAACCCTTGGGTGTAGGGATGCTGGGGGTCCTTGAAGAGCTCGCGGACCGGTGAGACTTCTTGGAGTCGACCCGCGTACATGACCACCACCCGATCGCAAGTCTCGGCCACCACCCCGAGGTCGTGGGTAATGAGGAGGATCGAGGCGCCCTCTCTTTGTGACTTCAGTTCGAGCATCAACTCGAGAATCTGCGCTTGGATCGTCACGTCGAGAGCTGTCGTCGGTTCGTCCGCGATGAGAAGAGCCGGGCCGAGCGCGAGCGCCATCGCGATCATGGCGCGCTGCCGCATTCCGCCCGAAAACTGGTGCGGGTAGTCCCGCAGACGATTCTCGGCGTCAGGTATCCCGACCCGTTCCAACATTTCGAGAGCTTTGGCCCGCGCTTCCGATTTGCTGCAGCCGGTATGGGTGCGGATCGCTTCGCCGACCTGAGAGCCGATTCGAAAGACGGGATTGAGCGAAGTCATGGGCTCTTGGAAGATCATCGAAATCTGTGAACCCCGAACTTCGTGAAGCTGGTCGTAGGTGAGTTCGAGCAAATTGCGGCCTTGGAACCAGATCTTCCCCTCGTCGATCTGACCGGGAGGATTGGGGATGAGTCGCAAAATGCTCAGCGACGTTACCGACTTGCCACACCCCGACTCCCCCACCAAGCCGAGTACCTCTCCTTTAAAGATATCAAAGCTCACCTGGTTGACCGCGACCGCTCGTTCGCCTTCGATATCGAAGGAGACGGTCAAATCCTGGATCTCGAGGAGCTTCTCTTTCTCAGTCAATGTCACTATCGCAATCTCGAGAAGGCTTTGGGGTCGAAGGCTTCACGCACCGCCTCCCCGATGAGGACGACCATCAGAAGCGTGGCGGAGAGGACGAGGACGGGGATGTAGGTCAGGTGAGGATCCGTAGGAAGCTCTTCCTTACCGAGTCGGAGGAGGTGGCCCCAGCTTGGAGTGCCGTCGGGGAGCCCGAAGCCGAGGAAGTCGAGCGCGACCAGAGCATTGATGTAAGCGACAAACGCAAACGGCGCGGTTGAAACGACTGGAACCAATGAGTTTGGCAGGATGTGTTTCACGATAACTCGGATATCACTGAGTCCGGTGCCTATCGCTGACTGAACGTAATCCTTCGCCTTTTCACGGTAGTACTCACCTCGCACGAGATTGGTGATCCCCAACCACGCCTGGAGGCCTGTGAGCATCAACGCGAGCGTGAGGAAGCCGGGACGCGTCAACTCGACCACGATCATAATGGTGTAGAGAAATGGGATCGCCGACCAGATTTCGATGACTCGTTGGAGAGCAATATCGACCCAACCGCTGTAGTAACCCATCAAGGCGCCGATCGTAATTCCGATCAAATACCCAAAGAATAGTACGAGTAGCGCAAAGCTGACGCTGACTCGAAAGCCGTAAAGCACTTGAGGTATCAGATCGAGACCCGCGGGGTCGGTCCCGAATGGAACGACCGTGGCCCGAAGATAGGCCACCGTCGAAGGTTTTCGATTTTCGATTTCGGATTGATCCAAAACCGTGACCTCACCAGACGGATCGGCGACCTTCACTTCCTGAGAAGTCTCGCTCACGATCGCGCGCTCGATCGTCTCACCTGATGAGAGTTCAAATGTGTAATAGGGAACCCCGACCCGCTCCTCGTCGTAGATTCGAGTCTCGCCGGCGACTTCAAGATGGACCAGACCTCGAGTATCACTCGGAATCAAGGTTGCTTCGACCTCTTCCTTGCCGACGAGATAGCGGAGCTCCCTGATTCCGTCGGGAGGCCGCTTGGCCCAAAGGCTCGGCTTAAATGGGTTCGTACCCGGCAAATCGAGCCGGTTCTTTTCGGGGCTAAAGGGATAGAGCGGCCAGACAATCTGCGCCCGGCCCTCAGCGAAGACCTCCTCGGCACGTCTTAAGCCCTCGATTTCGCTCCGGATCTGCGCCTTCTGCTCATCAGACGTTTGATAGAGCTCAAGCACCCAGGCTTCGGGTTGCTCGTCTAGCTCTTTGGCGAGCTCGATCTCCTCTTCGAGGCCCTCTAGTTCGGTGAGAAGCTTTTGATACTCCTTCTCCTTCTTTTGGATCAGAGTACTGAGCGAGCCCTCGGGATTCGAAATGAAACGGTCAAAAAGCCGGTAATCGAGCTGGGACTCCCCTGGAATCCCAAAGTCGCCGGAACGATCAAAGTCTTTGAAGGGCTCGCCAAATTGACTGAACCAAAAGTTGCCGAGATCACGCAAAGCCGGGAAGGCGACCTGGTCGTCGAAACGGAGATAGATCGGCTTGTGATTGACGACAACCTCAAGAAAGAGCGAGAGGAAAAAGAACGTCGAGAGCAGCGTGAACGAGTAGTAGCCGCGCTTGATCGACTTGAACCTTTGGAGCCTCTTCTGGGAGAGTGGGGTCAGCCGCATCCGGAAACCCAGAAGACGCCCCAAGCGGACGACGACAAAGGGGATCCCCCGGGTAGTCACGAGGTAGGCGAACGAGACCAAGAGTAAGGTGAGAAATATCTTCATGACTGCCCCTACCTAAAACGAATTCTCGGATCGATGAGCGCCCAGATCAGGTCACTGATAATGTTACCGGCGAGACGGATCAGGACGACAAAGACGAGGATGGCGAGGGCGATCGGATAGTCGCGCGCCTTGAGGGCTTCAAATCCTAACAGACCAAATCCTTGGATATTGCAGGTCTGTTCGATCAAAAAGGAACCCGCAAAGAGAAGCCCCAGCGCATTCCCGATCGTCGCCGTAATCGGGATCAGCGAGTTTCTCAAAGCGTGCACAAAGATAACCCGCTTCTCGGGCAGACCTTTCGCTAATGCGGTCCGGATATAGTCAGCTCCGAGGTTCTCCATCAACGAGTTCTTCATCAAAATCGTCATGGTCGCAAAGGAACCCACCATGTAACCGATGATCGGAACAAAGGTGTGGTGGAGTTGGTCCTTGATACAGCGAAAGTACTCGCCGTTCTCCCACCATTGAGGCCACTCATCGCTCCGAAAGCCCCCGAGGGGAAACCAATCGAAGTAGCTCCCACCCCCGAAGTAAACGAATAGGAGCAGGCATGCGACAAATCCGGGTATTGAATAACCAATAAACACGACAAACGAGGTCGAGGTATCAAACCAAGTGCGATGTTTGAGCGCCTTGAAGACTCCGAGAGGAATACAGACGATCCAACTGGCGAGATATCCGATCAGGCCAAAGTAGATCGAGACAGGAAATCGGGTGCTGATGATATCGAGGACTCTCTCGCCACCTTGGATATTGTAGGAGCGTCCAAACTCCCCTTGAAGGATTCCAGAGAACTCGACGGTGCGAGAATAGAAACTTCCCGAGTCGTAGACAACCCAACCCTTCTCGGCCAGGAACTCGTCAATCGCCCGTCTTTCCTCAGCTAATGAATTGACTTCTGCGTAGACCTCAGCGCCCTCCTCTCGATCGAGGAGCCGAAGTATCCGCACATCGTCGAGGTAATACTCAGTATCCTCGAGCAGTCGACGGAGCTTTTTTCGTCGTTTGGGTCCTTGGGCCAACAGGTCTTCCCCCTCGGCGAGGAACTCCCCATCCTCCTCATAGTCAGCCGGACTCTGAGGTCGATAGATCTGCTCTTTCTTGGATAGAAAC
>CAYZYD010000354.1:0-5067 GCA_964482505.1 uncultured Planctomycetia bacterium
ATTGCCAGCGAACGCCTTACGGCTTCTTGCTACGCGGTTCATGAATCATGGGGCGGCGGCTAACTAACTAGCGACAAGAGGTGCTGGGTTGGGGAACGACTTGCGAGCGGCGCTGATTATTGGATGCGTTTGATGATTTTCCGGAGGAGCCAGCGGGGGGCGAAGCGTCCCGCGAAGACGAGGAGTCGGTTGCGGAGGCCGGGGATGGTGAGGGCTCGGTTGCGTTTGAGGCCGCGGTGACCAGCTTCGGCGACGGGTTGGGCCGCCATGGTGCCGAGCCTGAAGGCGGTCGAGCCTTCCATCCCCGAGACGGCGCCGAATTCGGTTTGGGTAGGCCCCGGGGCCAAGCAGCTTACGGTGATACCGGTCGCTTTGAGCTCTTCGTAGAGCGCTTCTGAAAAGGAGAGCACGAAGGCTTTGGTCGCGTAATAAACGGCCATCTTCGGGCCGGGTTGAAAGGCGGCGGTCGAGGCGACGTTGACAATGCCGCCTCGGCCTCGCTCCACCATGCCGGGTAGCAGCCTACCCGTCAGCTCGACTAGGGCATTGACGTTGAGTTGGATCATCGCGAGTTGTCGGTCGAGGTCGAGTTCGACGAACGCACCGCGCGCTCCAAACCCCGCGTTGTTGACAAGTCCGTCGACTTGGATCGCCTCAGCTTCGAGCTCCTCGATGAGTTTTTGAACCGCCCTGGGTTCGGTGAGATCGGTGGCGCAGACTTTGACTTGAACGCCGTAACGCTTTTCGAGTTCTCCGGCGAGTTCGCGGAGTCGATCCTCGCGCCGAGCAACGACCACGAGACGCTTCGCTTCGGCTCCAAAACAGTGGCTCAATTCCCAGCCGAGTCCCGCCGAGGCCCCCGTGATCAAAACTGTATCGAGCGGCTCTTGAGCGTTCACCGGATCACTCTTCTCGCTAGAGGGTTGGGTCACGGATGCACGAAGGGTTCGGCGCAGAGTCGCACGCGCCCCTCGGCGACTCCGTCGAGCGACCGACTGATCGCCTCGAGGTGAAGCCTCACGCCTCGACTCTTCTCCGAGGCGGGGTCGATTTGGGATAGCTTCTCAATCGCTAAGCGTTGCTCCGCTTCGGCCCAGGGCAGCCGCTTTCGCTGGCTTGCGTAGACGACGAAGAGGATCTGCTCGGTGGCGCGGTTGGGCGCGACTTCGAGCCGCACCCGAGCCGGGGATTTCTGGGTGGCCCGGCCTTGGGCCTTGGGTGTTGAGAGCTGCTTCCAAAGCAGTCGTCTCTCCTCGGCGTCCCAGCCGCGCAAGAAGGAGACGTAATAGCAGGGACGGTTGACCTCGAGGCGGAAATTGAGGGCTGGCCCCGTCGACTCAACGAGTTGAAGGGTCGCGCGCGGGCTATCGCTCGTCGTCGACTCCGCCCGCGGGTTGAGCATCGCGATCCCCAAGCCGACAGCGGCGAGTGCGCTCACCAGCGCGAGCATCGTGTAGAGCCCCTGTTTCTGGCGGCGCCGCCGGTCCCGCGGGTCGATCGGGGGGACTTTCCCGGAGATCAATTCTGGTTGAGGTGTCTCGGCGCTCTTCTGGGCGAGTGTCTCGAGTTGTTCCGGCGTCAGACGACACGAGGGGTCGTCTCCGGCATTTTGCTGCCGCTCCTCAAATGCCTTTCGGAGCTTGTCGACGTAGTCTTCGTGTTTCATGAAGGCTCTTCTGGGTGCTATATGGCTCTTCTGGTGCTCGTCACGGCGGCAGGGTGAGGTTTGTCAGTCAGGCGCTTTGGAATTTTAACCAAGCCATCCGTTCGAACGAGCGAAAATGTCCAGCCGGGGAAGCATCGCCGAACCCGTCGCGCTATCCTCGGGACGGTCAGCCCCTCGCACCCGCGCAACACCTCGTTTTGAGGAGAGAGTTTGAATCTTGATATCTTTTCGTGGCCTTACTCGCAGCGTAGTCTTCTCTCACCGCCGTGTCTCTGGCTTGCTGGTCTGACCCTTTGGGTTGGGCTTTCGAACTTTGCCGGCGCTCAGTCGCCCCCGAACTCTCCGGCCTCTTCTCAGCCGGCCGCTTCTCAGCCGGCGACGAGCCCGCTCGTCTTCGAGGCGGAGACGCTCGACATTGGCTCGATCTATCACGGTTCGCAAAGGGAGATCGTCTTCCGCGCGGTCAACCGGTCCAAGCAGCCCTTTCAGATCGCCAATGTGCGTTCGACCTGTAGCTGCAGTTCTGCCAAGTACGACCAGGTTGTGCCCGCGGGCGCGGAGACCGAAGTCCGCGTCACCTTTCGTTCGCGCCGACTCGATCTCGGCCGCTTTACCAAAGAGCTGATTTTTATTCCCGCATCGATGGCGGAGTCACCGAGAAAACTGATCTTTGAGGGGGAGCTCGTACCCACCCTTCAACCCGATCCTCTGCCGATCCGCTTACGCGGTCTCTACTCAGAGGAGTCGAGCTTGGTGGTAACGCTTGCGGCGCCGCCCGAGCTTCAAGTGCGGCCCGCTTCGGATGCGCCGTTCGCCAAAGCGCTCCACGGTTATTTCGAAGTGGGTCCGCTCGAGACCGTCGAGGCGGGTCAGCTCTACCGACTCACGCTTAGGAAGCCCGCGGTAGTGCGGCCGCGCAGTTGGGCCGACGAGCTCCATTTCGAAGTCGAATGTTCAGACGGTCAGCGGCGCTCGATCGGGTTTCGGGTCCGGGTCGACCACGACAATTACCTCGTGACCGATCCGGCCAAGAGCCTCCTCTTCACTCAACGTCTCGAAGAGGGTGAGGAAGCGAGTGCTTGGGTCGACGTGCACGCGACTGATCTCGGCGACGCGACGCGGTCGTTTCAGATCCGCCGAGTGGCGATTGAATTTAATCGCGAGGAAGCCTTTGCCGCCGACTACGAAACCGTGACTCCAGGCAAGCACTACCGGGTGAGAGTGCGTCAGACCAAAGCTCCGAGCAGTCCGCGAGCCGGCCGCGCGCGTCTCTTGATCGAGACCGATCTCCCCGAACAGCCTACGATTCGCCTGCTTATCGCCGCGAGGCCGGCTCCCCGACCGCGCTGAGTGGAGTCGGGTGCTTTGTGAGATAGGTTAGCTCGAGTGAGGTCGGCTATCCGAGCGAATCGTCTGCGTGTGCACCGAGATCGTTCGACCGGATGGATCGGGCTGCGTCTGGAGGGATAAGTCCCAAGCGAGCGCTTCGGGCGTCGAGCAGGCCGCCGACTTCCCGCCCGGAACACAACGAGCCGCGGCGTTTGAGGGGAAGTGCTGGCTGAAGAGCTTGCGGTAGAGGTAAGCCTCTTTGGTCTCGGGAGTATTGATCGGGAATTTGAACTTCGCCGCTTCGAGTTCGGAGTCGTCGACACTTTGCTCTGCGAACTCGCGCAGCGAATCTATCCAGGCGTAGCCGACACCGTCTGAGAACTGCTCCTTCTGCCGCCACAGAATTTCCTCGGGCAGATAACCTTGGAAGGCTTCGCGAAGGATGTGCTTTTCGATCCGGCCGCTCGCGGGTCGCTTGGCTTCGGGCTGTATCGACATGGCGACGTCGAGGAAACGACGGTCGAGGAAGGGGACTCGCGCCTCGACTCCCCACGCGGCCATCGACTTGTTGGCGCGCAGGCAGTCGAAGAGGTGCAAGCGGTCGAGTTTGCGGATCGTCTCTTCGTGAAACGCGCGCGCGTCCGGTGACTTGTGGAAGTAGAGATAGCCCCCAAAGATCTCGTCCGCCCCTTCCCCCGAGAGCACCATCTTGATCCCCATCGCTTTGATCTTGCGGGCGAGAAGATACATCGGAGTCGAAGCGCGGATCGTGGTGACGTCATAAGTTTCGAGATGGTAGATCACGTCGGAGAGGGCGTCGAGACCGTCGGAGACGGTGTACTCAAATCCGTGGTGGATCGACCCGAGATGCTCGGCGACCTTTTTTGCCGCCGCGAGATCGGGAGAGCCCTCGAGTCCGATCGCAAACGAGTGGAGTTGGGGCCACCAGGCGGGTGACTCGGCGTCATCTTCGACGCGGCGGCGGTAGATCTTGTGCGCAAGTGCCGCGATCACCGACGAGTCGAGCCCCCCCGAGAGCAGCACGCCATGAGGAACGTCGCACATGAGATGGCGTTCGACCGATTTTTCGAGTGCGTCTCGTATCGACTCCGCCGAAGCGGGTTGAGACTCGACCACCTCGTAGGAGCGCCAGGGGGGTGAGTAGTAGCGCACCGGTTCCTCACCCCGACTCCATTGGTAATGGCCCGGTGGAAACTCCTGCACGTCTTGGCAGGTATCGACGAGTGCTTTGAGTTCTGAGGCGACGTAGAGCTGCCCCTTTTCGTCGTGGCCCGTGTAGAGCGGAATGATACCGATCGGATCACGGGCGATCAGAGCTTCGCCGCGCTCCGAATCGAAGAGAACGAAAGCGAACATTCCCTCGAGCTCGTTGAGGAAGTCAGCCCCGCGCTCGTCGTAGAGCGGGATGATCACTTCACAATCTGAGTCGGTCCCAAAAGAGTAGGGCGCATTGAATCCCGCGCGCAACGCGTGGTGATTGTAGATCTCACCATTGACCGCAAGAACCCTCGTGCCCGCTACATTAACGATCGGCTGCGCGCCCGAATCAATCCCGACGATCGCGAGTCGCTCATGGGCGAGGATCGCCCCCGCCCCCGCGTAGATCCCCGACCAATCGGGGCCTCGGTGCCGCATGCGGCGGGACAGCTGGAGGGCGCGCTGGCGAAGCGACCTCGGTTCCGACCTGAGGTTGAGTATCCCGAGAACTGAACACACGGAGGCGCTCCCTATCTGACCGGTCGGCTGACGGTGTGCGTTTAAGCTCCGGGAAGTTGATCTTCACGCGCGCCGCGTGGTTTATCAAACCAGGTCGGTTCGAGCTCGACGAACTCGCACTTCTCGAGCGTTACCGAACCGATCGGATCGCCCTGAATTCCGTTCGCCTCGCTCCAATTCCAAAACGACCAGCGCTTCGGAATCGGCACGCCACCCACGGGTGAAAGCTCGTGGTAGGTGATCGCGTGGGGCTCTTCGTTTGCGGCCTCGGTGGCTTTGCCGTAGGTCACGATATAGGCCATCCCCGCGAGCGCGGGTTGGTCGGCCCGTTGGTA
>CAYZYD010000355.1:0-5063 GCA_964482505.1 uncultured Planctomycetia bacterium
AGGCCGAATGGCTCGCCGAGTTCTCACTCGAACTTTCCGAACAGGACACTAGGTGCTCTGCTACGAAGCTTAATGCTGCTCAGCGAATTGCCTACAAAGCGCAATGCTGAACATTGTTCTGAAGGACGGCCTCGCCGGGTCAGTACCCGTTCTCCCACCAGCGTACGACGTCAGAAGTCAGCCGAGGTACGGATATCGATCAGTTAAGAAGCCCACCGAGCCACCCTAGAAGAACTAAGTAAAGGGCGGGAACTGGCCTGATGCAAGCTCAGACCACAAAAAGAGGAAGCGACGATTCGGACCGCCCGACGTCGGGTCGGATCCCGCTCGCCTCGCGTCTGATCAACGGGCGATATCGAGGTGAGCGAGATCCGTCGGCTTCTGCTGGAACCCTCAACGAGTTCTGCTATTAATTGTCCGCGCCCGAGATCGATCAGCGAAGGATGACAAGTGGCTACCGAGCGAGAAATCTTAAGTCTTTGCGAACGGGTACGTGCAGAGCTCGCGATGAAGTGGCCGCGTGATCGCTCCAAACTGGAAAAACTCAATTTTTTGGTCAATCGCCGCATGCGCACGTCGGCGGGACGAGCCGCAGCCGACGGAACGGTGGAGATTGCGAGCCGAGTCTTCGCAAATCCCGCGAACGAGCACGAGCTCCTCGAAACGATCTTGCACGAGATCGCTCACGTTGTGGTCGGACTCGACCACGGTCACGATTCCGTCTGGCGCCGAAAAATTCTCGACTACGGCGGTCGCGGCGAGACGTGTCACCAACTCGAGGTCGAACGCAGCCGTCGCACCGCCTACGCGGCGGAGTGTAAGAAGTGCGGTTCAGAGCTCGTCGTCGGACCCGTTCGGGCCAAACGGATGAACCGACGCCAGGGAATCTATGTCCACCTCTGCTGTGGAGGTGAGCTTCAACTCAAGCGCAAGTGAGAAGTCTGAGCGGAGCATAACTGCTGTTGTTTTCCGGTCCCTCGACAACTCGAGGCCCAAATCCAGGTGAAGCCATCCTGGTGGAGCCATTCGGTCGTTCGCTCGACCTAAAGATTAGGACTCTACTCAAAGCTTGCCGATGACCCCCGATTCACCGCCCCCCCATTCACTGACCAACGAGCCAGAACCCAACCGCGAGTCCATCCTCGAACTGGACCTCAGAAATCTACCTATCGAGGACTCTCCGCAGTTCCGTCTCAATCCCGCCTCGATCCAAGCGAACCGCTTCGAAGGATCATTGCGCGCGCTGCTCCTGGGAGTTGCGGCCGGGGTCGGCGCGATATTTTTGGGAAGGTCTGAGGTCGGACTCGACCTCTTCCCGTGGCTGCTCGCCGCCGCAGGCTGCTTTGCCCTCGTCGCGCTCACCATCGCTTGGTACTGGCCAAAGATCGCCTACCAGTACAAGTCTTACCGGATCGGAATTGAGGGTTTAGAGATACAAAGCGGAGTCTGGTGGCGGCAGGTCGTCGACGTACCCCACTCGAGAATTCAGCACACCGATGTCAACCAAGGTCCGATTGAACGCTACTTCGGACTGGCCACACTCGTGATCCATACCGCCGGAGCCCACAACGCCGAAGTCGAAATCGAAGGGCTCGGACACCGACGCGCCCTCGAACTCCGCGACTTGCTCGTACGCGACGACGAAGTAGATTCTGACGACGCTGTCTGACCTAGTGTCCTGTTCGAAAAGTTCGAGCAAGAATCGCCGGCCCTCGACCTCCCTGGCGTTGTTGCCGCTCCTCGAAGGAGTTACCAATCCGACTTGCGTCGCGGCGCCTAGCCAGGAAGGCCGAATGGCTCGCCGAGTTCTCACTCGAACTTTTCGAACAGGACACTAGCAGCCCGCCCGAAAACTCATTCCGCGCAGGAGGCCGAGCTTCCTTCGCCCAGCCCCCTGGCTCGGCGAGGAATCACTCGCGGGCCGAACGAGCCCGGAGTCGAAGAGGATCGATGGAGCTGGCAACCCGTTTAGTAAAGCAATTTGAATTTGAGCTTGGGAACATGCCGCAGCGAGAATGTGGGCGGTGGAGTAGTTCGCGGTGGTACTGCGAAGCCGCTAGACGCTCACTAACGGCGGGTCATAGGGGTTCTTACTTTGCGACCCCCGCCTCGATTCGCCAGCTTGACTTCGTTGCCGCTCCTCATGCGAGTCAGCGACTCAACCACCTCGCGAGACTGCGAAGCAGCTCCCGTTATCTCAAACAAACTGACCCTAGCAAATCATGAAACAGCACCTCGAGACCGGCATTGAAATGAATTCTGAGACGAGCCCTGAGAGGCGACTGCACCCGCTCTCACTCGGATTCGGGCTCTTGGCGCTCCTTCGACACCTACTCGTGCCGGCCCTCGTACTCTACTTCGCCTCCAACGACCGCTGGCAGAGTGCGCTCATGCTCGGTCTGTTCGGCTTCGCCGCTCTCGCCAGCGTGGTGCGTTATTTTGCCTACCGCTACACCCTCGCGCCAAACGAACTCGTCATTCGAACCGGTCTCGTCGCGCGGCGAGAGCGTCGGATTCCCTACGGCAAAATCCAAAACCTCGACGTCTCCAAGAACATCTTTCACCGACTCCTGGGAGTTGCGAACGTAACGATCCAGACGGCAGGTGGAGCCGCCCCCGAGGCGACTATGCAAGTACTCTCAAATCACCGCGTCGACGAGATTCGTCAACGACAGATTTGGCACAAGCGAGAGCGAGATCGCCCGGCCGCGGGAGGCGAGGTCGGTGCTCTTGAGATCGGAGAACGCTCTCAAGGTGCGCCGGGCTCTGAACCCATCCCCAGCCTGGCGGACGAGCGAGAACCCGGTAGCGAAACACTTCTGACTCTACCCGTCCGCGAAGTCTTACTGCTCGGTCTCATTTCAAATCGTGGTCTCGCCGGGCTTGCCGCGCTTGTCGGCTTCCTCTTTCAGTTCGACGATTTCGTCCCCGAGTTTGAAGAACGACTCGAGTCGGTCTTCGAATCCTGGCTTCCCGGGCTCGAGGCTTCACTCGAGCTGACCAGTGGACTGCTGCTGATACTCGCGATCTTCTTGCTTCTCAAGCTGCTCTCGGTCGTCTTGATCTTCTTGTCCTTCTCCGGGTTCAGCCTCACTCGCACAGGTCGTGAACTCCGGGTCGAACTCGGACTCTTGACCAAAAAGATCTCGACGATTCCCGCCGGCCGTATCCAGATCTTGAGACTCGAGCGCACGCCGCTCAGAAAACTCCTGCGAAGAACGAGTATTCGCATCGCAACCGCGGGCGGAATTGCAGGCGAAGCCGCGAGCTCTCGTGAATGGTTAGCTCCTATCGTCGGCACTCAGCAAGCGGAGGCGATCGTCCATTCGACCCAGGAGGCGTTGTTACCACCGAGCCAATTTCGCGAGGTCAGTCCCCGGGCCTGCGCCCGACTCCGTCGCCAGGGGCTGCTCTTTTCGCTCGGCGCAGCGCTTCTCGTCGGTTTTGTCAGCCCGATAGCCAGCTTGGTCGCTCTGCCTGTTTTCGCTAGCTTGAGTTGGCACCGCGCGGCCACGCTGGCTCGTAAACTCGGTTACGCGCTGAGTTCGACAAATATCGCTTTTAGAACAGGTTGGCTAACCACTCGAGTGACCGTGGTTCCGCTCCACAAGATCCAGACGCTGAGTCGCCGCCAGAGTCCCTTCGACCGCCGCTGGCAGATGTCAAACCTTCGAATCGATACCGCGGGCCAGGGGCTCGGCATGGCCTTGAGCCATCTCTCCGAGGATCAGGTCGACGACCTGAGCGAGACACTGCGTCGCCAGGTCAATCAACGAGTCTTCGGCTGGACGTGATTGCTCGCCGAACTTGGAGAATGGGAAACGTTGGTCGTGGTCCAGGCACTCGATCACGACGTCTCAATCCCTCAGCGACGTCTCCTATCGACGATATCGATAATCTCTCGAACCGAACCCTCGTCGCGGAACGAGCCGGGTCCCGAGTATCGCTCGAAGAAGCGGAGCGCCGCCACTTCGGTCAAGCGTCGCGACGACACCTCGACCACTGTTTCGGCGAGCTTGGCGAGGGTATCGTTATCTCCCACCGAAAAGTGGCCGGCGACGATATAGCCGAATTCAACGTCCCCAAAGAGCCTTACGATCAACCCCGAGAGCGCTTTCGATTGCTCCGCGCTGATCGCCGAAACAAACTGGGTCGCTTCGATCTCATCTTCGGTCAGGGGCCCACCGGGCCGGATCTGTTCCTCCCGACGGTCAAACTCGTGGGTGGTCGGTCGCCGGTTGTTATTGGTGAAGAAGTTCTGAATCCTCTGGTCCCTAAAAAACTGCCGGAAGAGATCGGGATCCTCTTCGGTGGGAACATACTCCGGAACTTTGATCGTCTCGAACTTGTAGTAGACCGGCAGCTGAAACGCATGGTCGTAGAGCGCCTCGAGCGTCACGGTGGTGATCCCGACAATCGTCTCGTTGGGGACCCCGTTAGAGATCTGGGGGCGACTGTAGGTCGCGCCGAATCGATCGACAAACTCACCCCGGGCATATTTATCGAGATAGAAGAGCCACCGCTGGATGAAACTTCCCGGTTCGCCGGCGGGATCTCTGGGGTCGTCTTCATTGGTTCGGTCGTCGAAGGTCTTGCAAGCGGTTCGAGCCATCAAGAGCGCGAACTCTTCATAATCGTCCGTGTTCGCGGGCAACCGGATCTCGGGAGTCTCGGTGTAGAGGCAGGCCTCCGAGCACTCCATGAGCTTCTCCATGAGAGCGCAATCCTCGAGTTCTTGGGGCAATCCGTGGAGCCGCGCGTCCGCGCGACGACGTCGGGGAACTCGGTCGTGGACCTGATCGAGAAGAAGTTCAAATTCGGGAAAGACAACCCGCTCCGCTTCGCCCGTCGTGCGAGAGGTCGTCATCAGCGCCTGACGAAATGTCACCGGGGTCAATATGGTTTGAGTGGGCAGGCCACAACCCGCCAAAGCCGACGCAAGAGTCAGGATTGCTACGGTTCTCATGCCATCACCATTCGAACTAGATCTGTCATCGAAGAGGGAAATCACTAGTGTCCTGTTCGAAAAGTTCGAGCAAGAATCGCCGGCCCTCGACCTCCCT
>CAYZYD010000356.1:0-5030 GCA_964482505.1 uncultured Planctomycetia bacterium
CTCCGTCGGGTACGGGGATCCCGTACCGCTTCAGGATCAAGTTCGCTTGGTACTCGTGAATCTTCAAATTCTCAACCTTTCTCGGTGGCGTGACCGGCGTCCGCCGACCCCCCAATTGCGAGGGGGCGAGGAGCATAGCTATCCCGCCCACCGAACGCAAATGCCCTGCTCAAGGCGCCTGGTCGAATCATCGATAACTCAAGGGATAAAGGTCCAATCGCTAGCGGATGGAGAGAGATGACCGAATCGTCGAATCGACCGACCCGTTCGGTGTCAGCACGCCTACTTTCAGCGGGTCTGATCGCGATGACGCTCGTCGTAGGCTGCCGATCCATGGATCGGCAATCGGAACAAGCGCTCGCACAAGCCGAGTCAGAACTCAAGCAGCGACCCCAAGCTGCGCTCTCCAAACTCAATCGTGTCCTCGAACGATACCCCGAGCTTCAGCGCGCCCGCCGAGCCCGCGCCGAGGCCTACGAACTACTCGGTCAACCCTACGAAGCGCGCCAGGACTGGCAGAACTTGCTCCTCGACCCCGAGCTCGACTCAAGCCTGCGGCCGATCGCCCTCAGCCATTTCGGCCAATTGACGCTAACCCTCGTCGGCCCCCTGCCCGACCGCGTCGTCCTCGGTGAGCGCGTCCTCAAGCACGACGTCCGCACGGGACTCGAAGAAGCGCAGACCGCGTTTCGTGAACTGCTCGCGCTCGACCCCGAAGATCCTTCGGCGCTCTTTGGGCTCGCCTCGTGCCAGTACCGACTCGGAAACCTCGCCGGCGCCCGCAGCACCCTCAACCAGCTCCAGAAACTGCGCCAGACCGAGGGGATGGTGACCTTCTTAAGCCTACTGGTCCGGGAGAGTTTGGCCGGTGCCACTGAGGATCTCATCCGCGAATACGGCCAACTCGCCGCAAAGAGTGACGAGGCGCTCCTCGAAGGGATCCTGCTCCACTTAATCTATATTTCTAAAGCCGATTCCGATAATCGCCGCGTACTTCTCGCGATCCAGGATATGACTCAAAGCCTCGAACGCGACTCGAAATTGAGTGCCAAGATTCTTGAGCGACTGACTCAACGAAGACGAGAATTCGCGCGTGAACAAGAATTGTCTGAAGCGCAAAATGCTGCGCGCGCGGCGCGCCGCGCGAAGTCTCGAAATGACTACGCGACCGCTTGGGAGCTCTGGCAGCAGACGATCGCGATTACGGCTGAGTTTGACGAGGAGATCGAGCGCTTCCTCGGCAGTTGGTGTGAGAATCAGATCGCTCAGCTCTACGAGGCGCTTAGGTACGAACAGCTCGACCGCGTCGAGTCGATCTGGCAGAGACTCGGGTCGCTCCCGCAAGAGCGGATCCCTCCCGCTCAGCGAGAGAAGCTCGCTGACCTCGCCGCCGGTATCGACGAACTCCTCGTCGCCAAAGAGGTCGAGGGCGCCTTTGAGCAAGTCCGAGAGTTGCTCTCCGCTGAAGAGGCGCTCGCAGCGGTCGAATTGCTCGACCGGATCGAGCCAAAAGTAGCGGCCGAAAAGAGGAAGTACTTCGACGTCCTTCGGGCGGAGGCGCTTGCGGCTTGGGGTAAGAAGGATGAAGCGCTCGCGCTCTTCGATTCGCTGAAGAAGTCGGGAGTGCTCAAGGAGTTTATCGAGTCGAGCAGCTACCGCGTCTACGGCATCTTGCTGCTCGAAGAGGGTCGAGCCGAGGAAGCGCAAGCAGTCCTCGAGAACCTCCCCCTCAACCTCTTCACCTCCGAGGCGTTTCACGCGCTGATCATGAGTTTGCGGGAGCAGGAGGAGTGGGAGGCGATTCTCGGAAGACTCCAAACTCTAACCGTTATCCCAACCGAGTATCGCCCGATTCTCATCGAGGCGACCTCGCAGGCGGCCTACCGCCGCTTGCGAGGCGGGAATCCCGATGGTGCTTACGCTCTCCTCAAAGCCTATCTCTCCGACCGAGACTTTCAGGAGTTTCAGGTGCAGGAGGTCTATCTGCTGATTCTCGTTGAGCTCGGTGAGATCGATCGCGTCGCAGACTTGATCGTGAAGTCAGACCCCAAGCTCTTTCGGTCGATGCCCAAGCCCGTCCTTTACCGAGTTCGAGATCGAGCCCTCAACCAGTTCGAAGGAGAAGCGCAGTTCCGTCTGCTCAGCCACCTCAGTGATCTTGCCGGTACCGACGCGACCGAAGCCGAGCTGCAGAAGCTCTGGCCGCGCTACGGCTCCTATCTTCCCAAGCCCGGCGACTACACCCTCACCTATCAGGTTCAGAACTTTGTCCAGGGTAAGTCGCAGAGCTATCTCGATGAGACCTGGCAATTGAGCTGGCAGGACAACCGCTTCGTGGCCGAACTCAACTCGCGCCGTACCGAGATCTGGCAAGAGTCAAACGGCGTGCTCGAGCTGCAAAATGGTAGCGAGATCCGATTTCTCCCCGTCAATATCGATGGGTCCCCCCCCTACCGCGTCGTCCAGTACTCAATCGATCGAGTCACTTGGAGTGCTCAGATCGTCGATTCGGGTCTTTCGCTCACCGTCAAGGGGCGCGCCTTCTCGGGTTGCCAAAAGATCAAGGTCACCAACGAAGCGGATCCTGGAGAGTTCAAGATTCACGTCGTCGCTCCCCACTACGGCATCATCAGAACCGAAGAGCACACCCAAGGCTCTCTTGTCCGAGTGAAAGAGCTACGTCGACTCGCCAAGATAAAAGCGGTGAGTCCGCCGCGTTAAGAAAAAGAAGTGACGCCCTTACGGCTTCCCTCCCTACGCGGTTCATAAACAATGCGGGTTCGTGCGGGTTAGCTCTGCCCCGCCTGCTTTTGCCTCCGCAGGACCTGTTCGAGTTTTTGAGCGGCCGCCTTCGCCTCACCCTCACGACCGAGACGCTTAAGAATACTGAGGTGGAGCCGCAGATGATCCGCGACAGGGTCCGGATACGATGTGGCGAGCTGCGACCATTCAACCGCCTTTGAGAGATTCCCGAGCGCCATCGAGACAATCGCGAGTTGGTGGCAGAAGCGCGCTTCGTAGCGAGCGAGCCGTTGCTTGAGATCGCGCATACCGCGGTTGTAAGTCCGGGTCGAGAATGGCAGGTCCGCGCCCAGCGGAATATCGGAACGCGATAGCAGTACCATCTTCTCACGGGTGCTCTTCGTCGCTTGAAACCCCTCCTCGAGAAATCCCACTGACTTTTCGAACTGATTCCGGCGCGCCTCCGGGTCGGTAGCGGGCAAAAAGAGCGCGGCCTTGTAGGAGCTCATCCCGAGGTCGAACCAAGCTTGGGAAAAGGTCGGGTCGAGATCGACGGCACGGCGAAGATAGGTCTCTGCCGCTTCAAAATCATACTCGATCTCGCTGAGTCGCCCGAGGTGGTAGTAGGCGAACCGCAAACTCAACTCCTCGCCCTTTGAGGGCGCTCGACGAAGCGCTCGGCGAAACCACTCCTTCGCCCCCTCAAAGTCAGCGCGACGCTGATAGGCGAGGATCCCTTTGCCAATAAACGGAGGCAACGAGGTAGGATCCTCGGCGATTGCCCGATCGAGCAGGTTCTCGGCGAGATCGAATTCATTGTTCTCCCAATAGTTGATCGCCTGTCGCCAGTACTGGGAAGCCCGCAACCTCTGCGGACTCACCTCGTCAGGGTTAAGTTGAAACTTAAGAGCGGTCCTGACCTTGCCCTCCTCGGTCGCCCACCAGGATCTCCAGCGCACGATCGCTTCTTGACGCTGCTCGGGCGTCGCGTTGAGGCTGTAGCCGCGGGTTGTCCCGGTGTACTCTTCGAGCTTCTCGATCGCGACTCCGCGGAGATCCCGCTCTCCATCTTTGACCTCTTTGATCTCGAGCGCTTCGATCAGGGTCTCGAGACCCGCATAGATACCCGCGTCACCTAGCGCTACGGCAATCGCAAATTGCGTCTGACCGGTCGCCTCTTCGTAGGCTTCAAGCAGATGCCGAACTTGATTGGTTCGCTGCAGAAGGTCGACCGCAAACCCGCGGAGCTCGTCGGGAAAGGTTGGATCGAGCACGACTCGGACGAAGAGCGGATAGACGTCTTCCCCACCGTCAAAGAAGGACTCGCGCAAAGCCGTAATTCGCTGGTTCACGGGAGCGGTGAGCAGTTCATGAATCAGGTTGGGATTCTTGAGGAGGATCTCCTCGGGAATGGCTACCCGAAGTTTCTCTGCACGCAAAACTCGCGAAAGCCGCCCACCCGGGTCCGATTGGGCGACGGCTTCTTCGAGCAGACGAATCGCAAAAAAGCCCGCCCTTTCGATGATCCCCAGCCCCTCCTCCAGAGCCTTCTTATCACCCGTCCGAACCGACTCAATCGCCTCGAGAAGTCGATCCGCAAAGCCGGGGCGAGGCGTGAAGGAACCGTCGGTCGCCACTCCGGTGGGTTGCACAACTCTGAGTACTTCACTCTCGGGATACTCCGCGCTCCCTCCGAAGTCGAGCTCGACGGTCCAGGCCCGTCGAGCCCCAAGGTACTCGACTTCCCCCGAGAACACGAGACCGGTAATGAGGACGAGGATCAGCTTCGGTTTAGAGTCACTTTCTTCCGTCGAGAGAGACCAGTGAGCCACCTCCACTTTGGGAATTAGCCGACTCCCTCGGGCCCGGCGCAACTCGAGGCTGGAACGCCCGAGGTCGGAGACGCGACCCTCGAGAATCCGGCCATCCTTGAGCACTACCGTCACCGACTCGGCCGCAGCCTGACCCGCGACAATAAGCGTAATGAGGACGACGAAACGGTAAGCCATGGGCATCAAGGGGTTCCTCTGGTGGTTTCCAGCCTGGGGACTAAAGCTCGTCAGCTTGCGCTGATGGCAAGAAGAGCACTCACCAACTCGCAATTCTAACACTGCGGTCAAAGGCGAGAACCCAATCCTCGCCGGCTCGGCCGGTCAAGCCTAGAAATCGGTTGTCACGAGAGTGTCGCGAAGCAGGTGGCGTGGCCGAGCCCGGCATGACGCCAGGAGCAGAGACTTGCAGCCCGCCCGAAAAACTGCTGTCGATGCGGGAGGCCGAGATTTCGAGCC
>CAYZYD010000357.1:0-5028 GCA_964482505.1 uncultured Planctomycetia bacterium
AGAAAACGACGAGCCGGCAGCGAGGCAACCCGACTCGCGCTGAACCTCGGTCTGCGGTTTCGGACCTAACGTCTGGTGATCGTGAGGGGTAGGCTGTGAACCCGAAGAGTCGACAGATTCCGAGGGGTCGTGCTCTTCCACGGTCCGCACAGAGCTTTGAGATTCGTCCCCAGACAGCTGGTCGGACAATTGGGGTTCTCCGACCCCGAGATGGTCTCCTTGAGGGCGACGCTTCCGCCGCATCTTGGCTTCGAGCGCCTCGATCTTCCGGCCGACGGGGCCCGTCTTCTCTTTGAGCCCGCGCAGTAGCTTTTGCGCCCATTTGAATTCGGTCGCGAGAATGATCAGGCTGAACGGCACCAAAATCCACCCGAGTGGCGCCGGCATGATCCAGACCACGATACCGACCCCGAGAGTTGCGGTACCCACGACCCCGACGACGAACTTTCGAAATAGAATCCACACGCCGGAGCTCCGAACCGCTCGAGGGCCGAAAGAGATCAGGACACAATTCAGGGTGCCAGGAGGCGGGGCCACCCTTGGGTCGTCGTCCCGAGGCGCCGGCACCTTAATAAAAAGTCGTCTCGGATCGCGGCGCCGGGGTATCTGCGCCTGAGTGAGTGGCCCGTCACCGCGTTTGAGTTCAGTGACAGTAAGGTGGTTGGGTTGGCCATTTGGCGCTCAACCCTTGAGGCGCTCAAACTCACTTTCCACGAGAAAGACCTTAGCGAGCCGCCGGCCTCCCGTTTATCCCATATTGAGAACGGACGCACAACGAGCGTCCTCGCGAGCATTTCTCGGCTGAGATCTCATTGGATTCGAACAATAAAACAACCCTGATCAAGGAGGTACTGAGTTGACGTTGCGCTGGATCCTTGCCTTGGCCCTCGCGGTTGTGGCCGTCAGCTTCTTCTGGTCACAGCGATCTCAGCCATCCCAACCGGAATCCGCCCCGGCCCCGACCGCCAAGCCGAGACCCGAGCCGAGCGAGCCCATGGCCTCACCTCCTGAGCGTCGAGTTCGCGGGGAGGAGTTCAGCGACCACCGCTCGGCAAATCCGGTCCAGCCGGCCTCGCGGCCGCAGGCGGTTCCGCTCGAAGGAGTCGAACTCTTTCGAGTCTCTAGCGACTTTGAGGAAAAGCGGCGACTGCTCAGCAAACTCGAGCGCGTCGACGAGCTTCTCGCGGCGGCCCGCACGCTCGACGATCCCTTCAACCAATTCACGACTCTCATCGGAGAGAAGCTCGCCCAGCAGCTCGTTAGTGACCCAGCGGCGATCGACGATCTCGCGGCCCTCATGCGTCAAACCGAAGACGGCGCCGAGGCCATCGCTCTCGCCCAAGCTCTCGCCACCATTCTTCCGACCGAAGCGACGCGATCGTCGAATCTCACTCCCGAACTCTATCGCAGGGATGTCATGCAACTCTACGAACGCGCCAACTCCTCGCTCAGGCTAGCGCTCCTCAGCCGCGCCGGCCGCTTCGAGCCGGGCCTGGGCCTGGATCTCGTCCGCGAGTCGTTGACCAACCGCGCCGAATATGCGGGCGAATATTCGAGCCTCGACGCCGCCAAGGCCTGTCTTGAAGATCTCACCAGCAACAACCGCTGGATCACCCAGCCCGACCAGCAATCCGCGGTTCGGAAAGAGCTCAACCGCCTCGCGAGCCATCCCGAAGCGGCGGCTGATCTCAAGGCTTGGGCGGAGGAGCAAACGGAGGCGATTCGATAAGATCAAAGTCATTCGCCAAAGCTTATAGCTTGCCGAGGCGTTGCCCAGAGATCGGCTCGCGCACGCCTACATCACAATGTTCTTCTTGTTGTGAAACATCGAGTCGCCGAGCCGGGCGACATTCTTGCCTTCAAACTTAACGTCAAACGAATAGAGCAAGAACTCCGCGACATCGCGGTTGACGCTCGAAATGATGCCGCCGATGGTACCGGCTTCGTCACCCGAAGATTTGGAGTACTTCGCGCCCTTGGTCATCGGCATCTTGCCGTCCGTCTTGACCTTCTTAGGGCCCTTTGAAGTATCGGAGGCTTGAGCGATGTTCGGATAGGGGATCGGCACCGGGGGCGCGGGCGGGGCGGGGGTCTTACAGACGTCGGGGAACGCCATACTCATCCCCCCACTCCCTTTGTGAGCGATACCGCGCGAATTCGCAAAAGTTGTTTGAGCCACAGTTATCTCGCTTCAAAAAAAGAGCTCTCAGAATCGAATCTCAGCTTTGAGCTGCGGGAGGAGCCACGAGGCAAGCGCCCCGCAGCGGACCTTCCGATGACGACCATACGAGAGAGAGACCGCGTTCGGCGTTCGCTGCGCTCTCAAGCGCGGCGAGCGCGATGAGTTGCGCCCCCGCCGCGGCGCCCGGGTCACCGTAGCAGTCTGCCGGGTGGTGCATTTCGACCTCTTCTAAAAATCGACTCGCGTGACGGACCGCCGCTACACCCCACTCCTTAGACGAGAAGCTCTCGCCGTTAAAACTTGCGTAGACATGCGCGACCGGCCCGGGACCCGCTTCCAAGGCGACGCGAAGCGCCGCGTCGAGCCCCTCACCTCGGTAGGGTTCGTCACTTCCTCGATAGCCCGGTTCGTCGGCGAGACCGGGTTTGAGAAGACGCGCGCCAGCCCCTCGCGGGTCGCGGCTCACCACGAGGAAGGCGGCGCCCTCCCCCGGAGCAAAACCATCCATCACCCCGCTGGCGAGGACGCGTTGGTCGCGGTCAAGAGTTGCGAGGAGTACCAGGTCGAGGTAACTGTCGGCGCCTCCGATGATCGCGAGCCCCTCGGGGCTCGATTCGATGAAAGTGCTCGCCGAGGCGAGCGCGGCAAAGATCCCCGCCCGTCCCACCCCGAAGTACTGGCTGGTCGCCGTGTCGATCGTCAGCCCCGATTGCAGGGTGAGCCAATCGAATACGGAATCCCCGGGCAATGCCGACGGGCGCTCTTCGTACGGCTCAGGTCCGGCGAGAAAGACCGGCCAACCTGCGCTGGGCGGAGTCACCGCTTCCGGGATGACTTCGACGGCCTCTACGAGGGCCGGCGCGGCCAACCGAAGGATCCGCGCTTGGCGAGACGTCATACCTCGACTCGCAAGTTCGTCGACGAGCGGATCGAGAAGATCGTCGGGAACAAGCGCGAGGGTCATCGGCTCGAAGTTCCGGTTGTAGATCGAGCTCTCTTCGTAGCGACTCAAGCCCGCGGCGATCGAGGCGATCGTCTGAGCCGCGCCAAACCCAACCGGCGTGACCATGCCCGAGCTCAAGATCGTCAGCTCAGTCATGCCGCGGCCTCGATGCCTTCAACACCGGCACAGGTAAAGCGGACGACCTCCACCTTGAGCACCGACTTGTCGCAGGAGAGCTGGGCGCGCCAGGTCAGCGTGATGCGGTCGTCGTCGGGCTCGAGCTGCACCGTTTCGAGATGAAGCGCTGGCTGCTCTTCGCGGCCGGCGACGCGGACCGCCACCTCGGGTCTGAGCTCAGGCAGGCGAAACTCAAGCGGACCCTCACGGTGGGCGCCGATCACCCGGACCGGTTCGCCACCGACGAGATAACTCGGGGTGATGAGATCGGGAGAAGCGGCTTGGAAAAACCGAGGGTCAAAATCGTCGGGCAAGAAGGGGGCGCGCGTCTTCTGCCAAGCCTCATCGTAAGTACCGACATACTCGGTTCGCGGCGACCAGGACGGAGCAATCCAACCGAAACCGGCGGGCCGACTCTTGTCACCGTGTTTCGCGAAGGGACGTTTCGGATCTTCGAGATTGGGGATATCGACCTCAGCGATCTCTTTGATCGATCGTCGTCCCCGAAAGCCTGCCCCGACGGGATTCTCGGGTATCCCTTTGATCTTGGGCTTATCCGGGTCGATCCGATGGATTCCCCCAAACGCGCGCTCCCAGACGAGCGGCATCGAGACGAAGGGCTTTGGCTTCGAGGGAACAACGTTGAGGACCCCGTGCTTCCAGACTCGGTCCCCGACCACCCGAACACACTTCTCGACAGGTCCCACGCGAAGCTCGACGTCGAGCGTTTCGACAGAACGTCCACTGGGACTCCAAGCGCTACCGACGAGGACAACGTCGGTCGAAGGTTTGGTGAGATGCGCTTCGTTTGCGCATTTGAGACTCGACTCCCCCGGTTCGCCCCAGTAGTCGTCACCTTGAACAACCGCGACTTGCTCTTCTGCGAGCTGCAAATCGGGCAGAGTCAGAGTCGCTTTGAGCATCGGGTAGAGCGTGTCGATGCCGCGCTCGTCGGGCAACACGAGGAGGTTGGTGACAAACGGAGTTTGGTTGTCGACCTGTAGCACTGTCCTATGCCTCCCACGCCTCAAAGTCGAGGGCTGGTAGCGAGTCACCTCGGTAGACGCGTTCGAGCCAGAGGTCGCGACGCGACGCGAGCGAGTAGCGATCCAGATCGTCGCCTTCCACGGGCAGCCCGCTCTGGAGTCGCACCGCTTGGGGATATTGCCTGCGCACGCTTTCGAGATGGGCGCGTGCGCGTTCCGCGTCGGGGAGTGGAGACTCGTCGACGTCGAGCTCTTCGAGCGGCGCCGCCTCGAGGTCGGGCTCAGGCGGACGTTCACCGTCGATATCGACTTCACCAAAGATCCGCAGAAAGGCCGCCCCGGCCGCTCGAACCCTCTTGAGGTCGTCTGACTCCATCGACTTGAGAATCGGTTCGATCAGATCGACTCCAGAAAGTTCGAGTCGACCGGCGACTGCGAGGCCCGAAAGAGCGGCCTCGGAAAATTCGTCGTTACTAACGAACTCAGTGAGCCGATGGAGGTCATCTGCCTCGGCGAAGATGCCGAGGAAACGGATCGCGTTTCGATTGCCAGCGGCTGCGGCCTCGCGCGTGCGTTCGATCAAGTCGGGCAGTCGCGAACGGGTCGCCCCCTCGAGCGCGGCGCGGGTCGAAGTGCAACCCGCCAGAAGACCGAGGTCGAGCGAAGCCCGGGTCGTCCGTCCGAGCCGCCCTTCGGTCTCGAGAAGCACGAGGTCACCGCCGCGCAGTATTCGACCTGTG
>CAYZYD010000358.1:0-4974 GCA_964482505.1 uncultured Planctomycetia bacterium
CGATTTCCTTTTGGACTCGCTCAATCTCGGCCGACGTACTCAAGTGGCGAGAGAAGTCCCAGCGGTAACTCACAATCGAAGGATCGAGCCGCAACGCGTCTTCAAAATGGGCGGCTGCGAGTTCGTATTCACCTCGAGCGGTGAGCGCTAACCCGGTGTAGAAGAGCACTGTCGGCTCTTCGGGAAGTCGCTGGGTCAACTCGACAAACTTCTGTGCGCTCGCCGCGTAGTCCGCTTCGCGGAAAGACTTGACGGCAAAACAGAAGTCGAGCTCGAACTCGCTCAGATCGAGACCGACGAGTTCGTCGACCTCAGCATCGCCCTCGATCGGTGCCCTCGGATAAACTTCGACCAACGGCCCCCCAGTATAGATGGAGACGCCGGGGTCGTAATAGTCGGCAAAGACGAAGGCGCTCGTGTAGGGGTAGGCCCAGACAAAACTTCGACGCGGCCAGTAAGGCCCACAGTACCAACTGTTGTAAAAGGGATCGCAGTCGTACCAACCCGCGTTAAAACCACCCCAACCGATACCGACAGTTCCACATCCGAAGGACGGGTAGCAATTGTAAGGAGGACAGTAGAGCGAGGGATAAGAGGGGCCGAAACAGCCCTGCGCGTAAACCGAGTGGTGCCGAGCCTGCGCGCTCCGCCCCCCCACAACCCCGAAGGCAGCCCCGAAGGTTCCTGGTCGATGATCGACCACTCCGCCCGGGGTCACAAGGGAGAGGTTGAGGCTCGTACCTTGAGCATTCGCTCGACCGGCGACGACGCTTCGCCCGCCGACCCGAGCCGCGCCTCGAGCGGGTGCAGTCTTGACACGCGAGGCGACTGGAGCCCTTCGCCGATTCAGGGAGCGTACGCTGCGGGTCGAGTTAGTCCGACGGGATACGTCACCACGGTAACGCTTACGAAGAGTAGTTCGACGACCGAAGAGCCGGTCGTAGGCACGTTTTGAGTTATTGGCTCGAGCTTGCCTTCCGTAAGACCGGATCCCGTAGCCCCGGCTTTCTCGACGGCTACTGAAGTAGTTCGAATTGCGGGCGCCCGCAGAGTTCACTCGGCGGTTGCCGACCCTCGTTCGGGGCCTACTGAAGGAGCGACGCGGCGTTGCAACGCGAGCGCGACTGCGCGTTGAATTGATTTGTGATCGGTTGGACCGGGTTCGGCCACGGGCGTTGTAATCGCGGGTCCGGGGAGTCGTTCGAGGACGACTAAATCGAGAGCCTGTCCGTCGGGATCCCGAGGAAAAGCGCGATCGAGACGAACGGGAACGATTGATAGTGGATCGACGCGGACTGGTACGACGAGTTCGAACCGCGGAACGCCGCGACCGATTTGAGCGAATTCGGCTCCGAGGCGTTCTCGATTGTCGCACGCTTGAGCGCGGGCGCGTGACTCTCCGATTGGAGCGTGCTTGGCGCCGAATCGTTGAACGCGACCGACGCGCCGCGGTTCGCGAGGAGCGCACCGAGGACCGTCCACGACGAACCGAACCGCGGGAACTGCGCCCGGAGAATCCTCGGCTCGATCGCTGGGCCTCGACCTCTGAGGCGAGGGAAAGGACAAGTACGACGGCCGCAAAGCCTGAGATGGCCTTGAGAAAGCCGTGGCGAAAGAGCGAGAACCCTACGCGGGCTCGAGGTATCACGGCAGACTCCAGCGCGAAGAGATGCTGTGGTAGGGGTTTTTGGTTCATGGTGCCTCTTCTAGCCGTGAGCGAGGGTCGGACCGGGGCTCTGCTTCCCCGCCTAAGGCGCGATGCTAATGGCACCTAGGCATTCCCTCAAGCAACAAAGCGGCAAGACTCTGTGATTTGCTGGCGGTCGCTCGACTTCGGCGACCGATCGCTGTTACTAGAGTCGACAGCCGGCGGGCTAGACCGAAGCGATCTCGCTTTTTGTAATCACCTTTAGGAGAGAAGGATAGAGCCCTCGCTGGGAGAGCCCGAGAGCATTCCGGTTCGCGGCAGGTGGACACTCACGGTGGTACCGAGATCATTTCCGGCGGTCGCGATCTCGACCCGGCCTCCGTGCGCAGCGGCAATTCGCCGCACCACCTCGAGCCGCACTTGGCTGCGGAGGGTCCCGTTCCCGACTTCAGAAAGTCGACTGCCCGTGTATCGAGCGTCGTTGAGGCTGGGGAGGCCCCGGCGCCCACTATCGAGAATCTCGAGCACGATCCAATCATCGGCGGTCTGAAGTCCACGGAGTTTCACCGTCGAGGACTCGCTCGAGGATTCAATCGCGTTGAGTAGGAGGTACTCGAGGAGCTGTGCGATCAGTTTTGAATCTCCCTCGACCTTTGCTTCGGGGATCGTGCCAAGGGCGAGTTCGATACCCTCTGCCTTTGCCCGTCGGGACAGATTGCGAATCGAATCGGTGACGATATCTCGAAGCGAAAACTCGCGAGCGTGCAGGACGGGGTTCTGACTGAGCCAATCGCTGAGCTGCTCCATTTCGTTGGTGAAGTCGAGCAAGCGCCCTGCGGCCCGATTCATCCGGTCGAGAGCTTGTCGCGCGTCGCTGAGCTCTGTCGGTAGAATCACACCGAGCAACTCTGCACAACTCCGGAGCGTTGCGATGCTCGGTTCGAGTTCTTCCGTTAAGCGATGGATCACACTGAGTTCGGAGAGTGTCGACCCGAGATCGCGATTGCGCTCAAGCTGAAAACGACTCGATCGAGAGCTCGGTTGAATCAGATCCGTCGACTGGAGGCGGCGTATCACCTGCCGCTTAAAAACATCGATAAACTCGGGTGAGGTCGACTCGATCACTCCCGCAGCGCCGAGATTCCAAGCTTGATTTCTAAACTCATCTTCGGCGTGGTCGGTGATCAAGAGTACCGGGGAGTGTTCGCCCGACGCCGAGATCAGCGCCAGAAGATCGAGCCCTCCCATCTCATTCCACTGCGATTCCGCGACGATCAGGGTGGGTTGGTGATCGACGACGAGCTTCCAAAGATCTTCAAATCGTTCGCAAAATATCGCGTGGCCTTGACACTCTTCGCAAAGACTCGGAAGCCATGAGGAGAGCGATCGGTAGAGGGGGTTTGTTACGCAGAGAATAAGCAGACGCTCAGGGGAGGTCGCCACTCGACTCTCCTCCCCTCGCTCGGAGAAGGCGCGAAGCGTCTGAGATATTGAGATCCCGAATCAACAGACGACCCATGGACCGACACTCCGAGTCCTTCGGCGGTCCCCTCTCCACCTCACCCAGTCCGAGAGCTGATCCCCTTAGCGTGAACGTCCGTTAGAACTTCGACTCATCACTTGGAAATATCAAGCTTCTTTATGAAGCATACGATACGGCGGCCATTGCGACCAGCAGGCGAGAATGAACAGAGTTCCGAGTAGAATTCCGGCTCCGTCGGCCGCGAGATCGAGCCACTCGAGGTGCCGACTCGGCACGCGGAGTTGGTGGAGTTCGTCGAAGAGAGCAAAACTCATGGCGGTACCGATCGCCAGCGGAAGCCAGTCAGAGAGTGGCCGACGCCAACCCCAAGCGACAAAGCTGAGGACAAGGCCACAGTAGACAACCGTGTGAGCAATCTTATCGATGTGGGGAATACTGGGCGCATTGAGTTCGGTCGCGGTCAATGAAGACAAGTAATAGATGCCTATCATCCACAGGGCCGGTAAAAGTAGAAAAAGTGACCGCCGCCGCTTCAGCACCGCTGACCTACCTCGCCCCGCCGGTAGCGGACTCGCCCTTCGACAATCGTCTGGGTAACCGCTCCTTGGACGGCCCACTGGGCAAAAGGGGTTGAGCGACAGTTGGAGAGAAACTGCTTGGGTTCGAGGCGCCACTCCTCCTCGAGGTCGAGAATCGTGACGTCTGCGCGGTCACCCACGGCTAGCCGTCCGCCCTCGACTCCAAGGATCCGAGCTGGGGCGAGCGACAAGAGCCCGATGAGTTGTGTCAGTGTGACCTCTCCCGAAATGACGAGCCGCGAGTAGAGCACGGGGAAGGTCGCTTCGATCGCACCGCTACCGCTGGCGGCAAACACAAATTCGACCGCCTTTTCATTCTCTCCGCGCGGAGTGTGGGCTGAACTGATCGCATCGACGGTCCCGTTAGAGAGCGCCTCTATGAGCGCGCGTCGGTCGCCTTCGCTCCGGAGCGGCGGGGTAAACTTATAAACGGGATCGTAGCCCCGGATACACTCTTCGGAGAGAAGCAAATGGTGCGGAGTCACACTGCAGGTGATCGGAACCCCTTCTCGCTTGGCAGCTCCGACCAAGTGCATCGACTCCTCGGTACTGAGGTGGAGGAGGTGGAGAGGCGCGCCTTCAAGTCGCGCGAGGTGCAAGTACCGGCCAAGCATCACCTCTTCGGTCCCCGGGGCGATCGCGGGTAGTCCAAGTAGCTCTGCCAGGAGACCGGGATGAGCGACGCCCTTCCCGCGGAGCCAGCGGTCTTCGCAACGCGTCAAGACCCGCCGCTCGAGCATATGGGCGTATCTCAGCGCTTTGACAAAGATATCGGGGCGTTCCAAGGCGGAATCTTCGTCCGAGAATCCAATCGCTCCGGCTCGAGTCATTCCGCCCATCTCGCTGAGGTCTTGACCTTGACGTCCTTTGGTGAGTGCGCCGATCGGATAGACCCGAGCGGCGTCGGCCTCCTCGCCCTTGAGACGGACGTAGGTCACGCTGCTCTCTGAGTCGATCGCGGGTTCGCAATCGGGCATGGCCGCAATCGCAGTAAACCCTCCGGCCAGCGCGGCACGTGCGCCACTCCGAATGGTCTCGATATCGGCGAAGCCGGGTTCGCGCAGGTGGCAGCAGAGATCGACGAATCCCGGCGCGACAACTCGATCCGAGCAGTCGATCACTTCGGCTTCGGTTTGGCTGAGCCCCTCGCCGAGCTCAGCCACACGGCCGCCGCGAAGACGCAAGTCACAGACTTGATCGAGGCCCTGCGCGGGATCAATAAGTCGTCCCCGCCTGAGCAAGAGGTCTTTCATACACGTCCTCCC
>CAYZYD010000359.1:0-4971 GCA_964482505.1 uncultured Planctomycetia bacterium
GCAAATAGGGTCGCGTCAGCGGACCGAGTTCAGCGGTGTTGATCGAACTGGTCGTGCCACTCGTATCGACGAGCGTCACCGTAAAGTCGAGCGGGCCGTTTAGGGCATTGGTTGCGGGATGGCGTGTCTCCTGGCAAGCGCGGAAGGAGAGAAACTTAGCCACGGTGAAGTCTTGGGAGAGAGGGGGGATCGCGTACTCGATAAATGCCGCGCTATCAAAATCAAAAATGAGGCCTCGCGAGTTGTCACTTGTCCCGTTCGCTTGCGTCATCCCATTCATCACTTCACCCGTCTGAAAGGTGAATGTCGAATTGAGATCGTCCATTCTCCCTTCGAAGAGATCGTCAACTGTCCAGACCACGTCGAGCCCTGAGCTCGTGACATCGCTAGCGGGTTCGGTTTGAAAATCATCGATGACGAAGACCGTGCTCGCGGGATTCTTCCACTGGTTGGAGACGACGACAAAGGGGCTGATGCCCGAGGGCCGGAGCCGCTGGTAGGGTCGGGTCAGATACTCTTTGACCGCGGGGTTATCGCGGAGGTAGAGCTCCGCCAAGGCGAGAAAATAGCTGCGCGCGACGTTTTGCGCGGTGGGCCGACTGATCTGGGCCGGTCCGATCCCGTCGGGAAATCCGCAGCAGTTAAAAACGTTGTGCGAAGCGCCGTGGACGTAGGTGGCCGAGGTATTGCCCGTCCCCGCTTGGTGAATTCGGAGGTATTGGCAGACGTCACACGGAATACCGAAGAAATCAACTCCTCCGGTAACGTCGCCGTCGGCGCCCCCGGCGATCAAGTGATAATTGACGTCGTGTGGATTCGAAGTTTGCACCGTAAAGAAGACTGTCGGAGCGATCGAGCTGATGAATCGGATGTCTCCGAGCGAGTAGGAGACGGGGTTAGCGAAGCCATCGACGATGCGGTCGTAAGCGATCACCACCCCTTCGCCGCCTCGGCTATGGCCGATCCAGCCGATTTTGGAAGAGTCGACCAAGCCGTCGAGAAGTGCATCCGCAACCAACGGTGAGTCGAGGTTGCCGAGAAAGGAGTCGACATTGCTGAGGGTCGAGGTCGCGGCGGTTGAGACTCCGGGTTCGGTATTGTTGGCGTGGGACATCACGATATAGCCGTGTGAGGCGAGGTGGTTCCCGATGTAGCTGTACCAAGTGTACTCGTGACCATTGCCGTGCGAGACCACGACGAGCGGCTGGGGTCCGAGTTCGGCGATCTCCTGAGGGTAATAGACGCGCTGCTGGAGGAATGGCCCGCCGAGGTTATAGGTGCTCGTGCTGACCCCGTAGGGCCCCGAAGCACCGAGATCCTTGACGATGAACACAGCGGGCGTAGAGCCGAAGCCAGAGATGAGATCTCCGGGGTCCAAGGTGCCGTCTCGACCGAAGTCGAAGACGACGTCGTACGCGCGGCTGATCTCGGGCGCGCCCGATTGGAGACCTTGGCTCCAGACGACCCAGCGGTTGTCGACGAGGCTCGTACCCTGCACGGTTTGAGTTTCGACCTCCTCGGTCACGTCGATCAGCGTTGGGTCTGCGGTCCACTCTTGTCGGGTTCGCGAGTTAACAACGTAGATATCACATTCGAGGCCGACCCGATCACCGTAGCGACTCGGATCGAGCGCGACTGCGAGTTCGCTCGAGCTGTTGACCGACTGGGCGATCTCAAACCAGGGAAAGTCGCTTAGTAGTTCACCCGCGAAACCAGGTTGCGGACCCGCGACGAGCTGAGCGACGGCGGGAGCGGGTAGTTCGGAATAGACGGCGGTCAGTTGAGCGAGACCGCGGTCGGTTGCATTGACCAAGAGATCGAGGGGAGTCTCCGCGATATTGACGACGAGCGGTAGCGTGACAAGCGTCCCGTCTTCGCGGAAGATTTCAAAAACCGGGTCGCCCGCCAGAGTGAGAGTCACCTCCCCCTGGGTCCCGGCTGCGTCGAGGCGCAGTGGACGCATCAGATAGCGAAGTTCTGAGAAGTTCTGGGGCGTGACTACCTCGGGGTTCTGCGTGAGGCTCACTCCGGGATCGAAGATCTGGTTGGGGTTGGCGTGGGCAAAACGCAGATCCGCGGGCACCATCGCCGGGGGGCAAGCGCTCGAGGGGCCTTCGCACCCGAGCTCATCGCTCGTGGGATCGATATCGCAGGCGGGAAACGGGGCCGGGGGGTTGGCGCCATTAGCAAAGAGAAACGTCAACAGGTAGACCGGGTCGACGAGCGAGATTTGTCCGTCGTCGTTGAGATCTCCCGCGTCGGCACAAAGCAGTTGGGGAGCGTCGGGATCGAAGAGTTGTTCGAGTATCGTGATCGCGTCACCGAGCTCGAGGTTTCCGTCGAGGTTGGTATCGCCGCGCACAAACGTGAAATCTCCAAAGCCCGCTTCGACGGGAGTGATCGGGAGAGCGAGGCTGAGCGAGCACCCGAGAAGGAGTGCACGGAGGAAACGGATTGGCATCGAGAACAACCCTTTCAGAGCCTTGGACAATAGGGGATCGAGACGCGGTGTTTTGTCAGTGGAGGTAAGAAGGGCAATCGGGGCCGGTGGGCGAGGGGCCGTCACCAGTCTCATCGGCACCCGAATTTCAATGATACTCGCCAAAGGAACCGGGGTTGGACCTTGTTCGAGATTATCTCGAACTTTCTATCGACCCGCGAGCGCCGCCGACCTGCTCAGTAGCGCGGTAACTGAGGATCGACCAGTTGGGCGTACTCATCGATGCCCCCCGTTAAGTTCCAGAGCTTTTCAAAACCGAAATCGCTCAAAAACTTACAGGCGAGCTGACTCCGGATCCCGTGGTGGCAGTAGACCACGATTTCGGGGGACTCGGGATCCGCTCTGCCCGGGATCTCGGCCACTCGAGCGGGGAGTTCGCCGAGCGGAATCCAGATCGAGTCGGGTAGCGAGACGATCTCGACCTCCGCGGCTTCGCGGACGTCGACGAGGATGACCTCACGGTCGGACTGGAGTCCTGCGAGTTCAGTGACGGCGAGACTACGGATATTCATGGCGCTCAGGTCACGTTCAGTTCACGGCGTTCAGTTGACAGCATCCCGTTCACAGCTTCCAGTTCACAAACTCGTCCCGAGGGAAGTCGGGGAGCCGATTGAGGAATGATCGCAGGTCTTCTGCGAGCGGCGCTTCGATCGTAACCGGCGCCTCGGCGTCTGGCTCACGAAAGCTGAGACGGATTGCGTGGAGGAACAGGCGGGGTAGACCGTACTGCTCGCGCAGCCGTCGATTGAGACGCCCTTTGCCGTACTCGGTATCTCCGATCACTTGATGCGAAATATGCTGAAGATGGCGCCGGATCTGGTGCCGACGTCCGGTCACGAGTCGCGCCTTGAGCAACGAGCAGCCTTCGAACTCGCCGATCTTTTCAAAGTGAGTCAGCGCTTCGCGGGGGATCTTCTCGCCATTGGGTCGTCGCTCGGTCAGGGGACGGTTTGAGTGAAACTTGGTTTCGGTCGAGCCGCGGACGAGCACGAGATACTCCTTGATCGCTTCGGGCTCAGCCAGTGCTGCCTGCAGAGTGCGGGCAGCTTCTGAAGAGAGGCCGAAGAGAAGGACGCCCGAAGTGGGTCGGTCGAGCCGGTGTACGGGGTAGAGATGTTGACCGATCTGGTCGCGTACTCGTTGCAGCAAAAACTCACGGTCGGCGCCGGTCATGCGGCTGCGGTGCACGGCGAGTCCCGGCGGCTTATCGACCGCGATCCAACCCGCCGTCCGCGCCAGGACCGGAATTTCTGCCGACACGAATCAAGCTACTGTCCCGGCGGAGTTTTTGGTAGCGGCACCAGCGTTCCCGAGCTGTACCAAGCCAGTTCGATCCCCGATACCGTTTGCAGCTCTCCCTTTTTGTTTCGGCTACGACGGGCGCCGCGTCCGTCGAGAACAAGAACGCTCGAATCGCCGAGGACCCCGAATTCGCCCTTCTGCACGATCAGTGCGGTCTGCTCGTCGATTCCGAAGCCGATCGTATTCGGTCGGTCGGCCACTGCCGCGAAGAGTCGGTTGAATCGGCGCCGGGCATGAAAGTGCTGATCGATGATCGAACCCGGCAGAAGACCGAGGCCCTCGACGACTTGAGTCGTCCCCGGATCTACCTCTTTGGTCTTCGCGTTGCCGGTTAGCATTCCTTCGGAGAGAATCGCCGCCCCCGCACTTGTACCCCCGACGACCGCCCCGGCCACATAGCGAGCTCGGATGAGTTCTTTGAGTTTGTGCTTCTTGATTCTTGCAAGCAATCGATTCTGGTCGCCGCCCCCCATCCAGATAATGTCGGCCTCCTCGGGCTCCTTGCGGTCTTCGGGGTGGACAAAGTCGAGCACTCGGACGTTGTGAGCGTACTCGCGCCATTTCTCGGCCGCTTCCTCGCCCGCCTCTTTGCGCAGCGAGGCCTGCGGCAAGATCACGACTTTGGATCGCTTGCCCTTGGCCGCATTCACGGCGAACTGATAGGCCTGATCCGGAGTGCCCCCGCCGCCGACAGCGATGAGAGTTCCTTTGATCTCGGGCTTCTCTTCAGTCGTCGGATCGGTCTCGGGAGTCGTTGCACCGGGAAGGGCCGACGGCCGAGTGGGATCGGCATTCGCTAGAGTGGTAGCGAAGAAGAGCGCGCTCAGGAGTAGGCACTTTAGAAAAGACGGCCCGGGAGCTAGAGTACAAAGCTCTTCCCGTCCCGGCGTCAACCCGCCTCCTATTACGGTTCGCGTTCGACGCGGCTCTTGGGCCCGGGTTTGTCGGCGCGCGTCGGCTCTCGCTCGGCCGTTTTGCTCAATCTGCGACGCGTGAGTAATACAGAGTCTCGTGACGCAGAGTCTCGCGGCAGAGTGGCTTGAGCCAGACATAGTGAATCCTCTTCGGTTTGATTTTGAGTGCGGCCGAGCCAGCCCGATCAACTCGGGCTGAGACGGGTCCTTTCAGATCCGGATCTTTGAGCTCGGTACATTGGAGCTCGGTGGACC
>CAYZYD010000360.1:0-4958 GCA_964482505.1 uncultured Planctomycetia bacterium
GCGAGCAATTCGGATTCGAGTTGTTTGAGTCGAAGCCGCTGCCCGTCAAACTCATAGTCGAGGGCGAGGTTGCGAAATCGACCCTGATACGCTTCGTGCTTGAGTTCGGCTTCGCGGAGATTCCCGTCGAGTGTGTAGGAGAGTTGATCGGGCGCCCCCGATAAACGAAATCCGCCCTGGCTCTTGCCCTTCAAGGTCTGGAGACCCGCGAGAAACTCCTGAAACGGGGCGAGATCGGGAACTTGGTAGCGACCCTCGACCCTCGCCTGACGCGATTCGATCTGGTATTCGCCAGTCGCCGTGACGTTCACAAGCGAGCTCTCGAGTTGCAACGACTCGAGCTTGAGCGGCTGCCCCGCTTCGAGGTGAGCGCGCGCACTCAGCGTGCCGAGGTTCCAGGTTCGCGGCTTCGATCTGCGATTCGGAGTTTCTAAGAGCGGGCTGGCGACGGCGAGCTCGGTCGCAGTGACGCGAGCGTTTGCCGTGTATTCGCCGTCGCGATAGCTGAAGTTACCGTTAAGCGCGAACTGTCCATCGAGCTCGAGGTCGTTCGGTAGCGTCCCCAGAGTGCGCAAAACTTCGGCGATCGGAGCAATTTCGAGTTCTTCCGACCTGGCGACGACATTGAGTTCGGGGTAACTCCCGCTCGCATCGACCGTGACCACCGCCTCCTGCGTCTCGAGGGTCGACGAGAGGTCAAGTTCTCCGCCGCTAAATGAAGTATCGACCGCAAGTCGGATCTTACGTTCGATGGGGAGTTCGAGATTGAGCGGTTCGACGAGCGATTTGGAGAAGAGAGTCAATTGGCTTGACACACTCCCCTCACCAATCTCGGAGATCCGAGGAAGTTCCGCCGAGAGCACGCCGTCAACCCCGGGGCCTTCGAGAACCCCGTTTAACTCCCAATCGTCTGAGCCAAGCCTGAGATCGCCGACAAAGTAGGCGCCGAGCGGCGCGAGCCGGAGGGTGAGACCCTGCACGAGCTCGGGCTCGATCTTCGCGGTGAGGATCGCCGAACTCACTTCGAGCTGCCGGTACCCGAGATCGAGCCCCAGGACTTCGGCCCGCAAGTTGGGCGAGTTCCAAGTCGCGTCGAAAGCGAACACTTCGTCGCCCCGCCGGAGTTCCCCTCGGTTCACTTCGATCGAAAAGGGAAGTTCGGGGAGACGCTCGGGGAGGGTCCAGGTGATTTGTGACGGTTTGTCGTCCCGGTCGAGCGGCAAGTTGATTTCGGGTCGGTCGATTTGTACTCGCCTCACGAGTTCGAGCCCGAGTTCTCCCTTTCGCCAAGCTCGGAAGAGCGTGCCCCAGCCTACCGCTTCAATCTGAAATTCGTCGACGAAGGCGAGCGCGTGATCGGTTGAGTCTCTAACCGACACACCGGTGAGAGTGAGCTCGAGTCCCGTGGCGCTTTCGCGCCAAACCACGGTCTCAAAGCCGACTTCGTACGGAGCATTCTGAGTTAATAGTTGCGGACCGAATCGCTTGAAGCCGCTCTCGATGATGCTCTTGCGAAAGAGAATGGCGGAAGTGATCAAACTTGCTGAAAATAGCGCTAGCGCTAGGAAGGCTACGAGCCCCCGACGGAGCCAGCGTCGCCTTTTGGGCGCGGCCGCTGATGCAGGTTCGCTCGGTTCCGCTCCCGCTTCCCGACTACTCATCCCCAATAACCACCCCGGCTGTGATCGAACTGCGCTTCCCGACCGCGAACCGTCTCGTCGAGGCGTCCGTCCGCATAGACGGTTTCACCCATCACAATCGTTCGGACTGGCCAGCCTCGAACCGCGAGTCCGTCCCAAGGGCTCCAACCCGATCGGCTCCATTGCGTTTCGTTACGGATGGTCTCGGTGCGGTCTAGATCGACGAGAACCAGATCGGCATCAAAGCCCTCCTCGATACGACCCTTGTCGACAAGATCCCATATCCGAGCTGGCCCCTCACACATAAAGCGGACGAGGTCGGGAAGGGTAAAGCGTCCTCGCTGGACCTGGTCGAGCATCAGAGCGAGCGAGTTTTCGATCGCTGGTACGCCCGAGGGCGAATGCGGATAGGGGACGCGCTTCTCTTCGAGTGTGTGCGGAGCGTGGTCGGTGGCGATGATCTGAATGTCGCCGTCGATCAGGGCCTGAAAGAGCGCTTCGTTGTCGTCTGCCTCTTTGAGCGATGGATTCATCTGGGCGAGCGTTCCGAGTCGATCGTAATCGTCGATATTCAAGAGAAGGTGGTGGATGCAGACCTCGGCCGTAACCAGGCCCTGTGCGGCTCGAATAAGGGGAATTTCATCCGCGGTGGAGACGTGGAGAACGTGAAAGCGGTGCCGGTGGCGCTCGGCGAGATCGATAGCCCGACGCGTGGCAATCACGGCCGCTTCGCGACTCCGAATCTGCGAGTGATCGGCAACCTGGTACTCGCCACGGTGTGCTTCTTGGGCGGCTCGGATAGTCGATTCATCCTCACAGTGGGCCGTGATCGGTAACGTCGTTCCAGCAAAAATGCGCTCGAGGGCCTCTTGATCATCAACGAGCAGATTGCCGGTCGAAGAGCCGATGAAGATTTTTATCCCGGGGGTGCGTTCGGCGGCGGCGAGTTCCTCGACGTTGTCTGAGGTGGCGCCCATGTAGAAGGCGTAGTTGACCCGACATTTTGAAGCGGCGTCGTCCAGTTTTTTGTGAAGCCGAGCTACTGTAATCGTCTCGGGATTCGTATTCGGCATGTCGAAAAAAGTGGTGACTCCACCCCGCGCGGCCGCGCGGCTGCCGGTTATGAGATCTTCCTTGTGGGTAGCGCCGGGATCTCTAAAGTGGACCTGATCATCGATCACACCCGGCAGTAGGTGGAGACCCGTTGCATCGATCGTCTCGTCGATCCGGGCCCCCGCCGGAACTCCGACGTGTACGATCTTGCTTGATTCGATCAAAACATCAACTGGTTCGATTCCGCTGGGAAGAACGCAGCGAGCCCCTTTAATCAGAATTCGAGCCACGACTTTGCTTCCTTTCGCTCATTCTCAATCGTTTCGTCCCAAGTCGTTTACCCATCCGTTTTACTCCTCTTCGGGCGCTCCGATAATTTGTGCGATTGGCCTCGCTGTCTGCGAATGTAAGCCTATGATGCGCGCGTCGCCAGGAGACTTTCTGAACTCAACTCGGAGTCGTCGAGCCGTTCGGTGACTCGTGCTGCCATTGCGACCCGGTCATGGTCTTGGCTGGTCGCACTATAACTGCCGCCTCAGTAGCTTCAGAGGATCTTTGAGCCAGCTAGAGCCTGTACGAGCCCGCCCCGACCCTGAGCTGGAACCGGTCGATAGTGATTGGCGCGACGACTGGCGATTCCGACCGGGTTGGCGGGCGCGACTTGCGCCGCTTCTCGACAATTGGGAGCGACTCCGCGACCGACCCGCAACTCAGGTCGTCAAAGAGAATCTCGCCCGCACCGTACTCTTCACCGAGATCACCTCCGCTTCGGGCAAAACGGGCAGACTCGGCTCGACGCAGGCCCTTGTAGTCAAGCAATACCGGTCGAGACGCTGGGCCGAAGCGCTCAAATACACTCTTTGCCCATCGCGGGCCGAACGCGAAGGGAACGCGCTCGTGCTGCTCGCGCGGTGCGGGGTCTCAGTCCCGCGCGTCTTTGGCTGGGGACCGACGCGCCGAGGCCTCGTGGTCTGGGAAGAGGGATTGGTGATGGAGAAGCTCGCCGCCGAGCCTCTCCCCCAATGGCTGGGCGAGCACTCGGGGCGAGAGCGGAGTCAAGTGCTCGAGGGTGTGGGTCACTTGATCGCCCGGATGCATGCAAGCGGCTGCTACCATCCCGATCTCCACGCCGGCAACCTGCTTGCCACTCGAGATGGGCAACTCAGCCTGATCGATCTTCACGCTGCGCGGGTCGGGGCAGAAGTTCCCGAGGCGGGTCGAGTTTGGAATCTCGGTCGCCTTTACCACTCGCTCGGGCGATCGATATCGGCGGGTGAGATGCGCGCCTGTCTCGAGGCTTACCTCGACGCCGACTCAACGCTCAAGAAGACACCTCAAAGTCTTCTGGCCCAGCTCGAGTTTGAAGCGGAGCGGTTTGAGCGAATTCGGCTCGCCAGTCGTTCGAAGCGGTGCTGGAAACAGTCGAGTGAGTTTGAGCGTGAGCGACGCTTGGGGGGCCGTACCCACCGTCGCCGCGAGCTCGAAGAGACCGAGTTAGAAGAGGCACTCGCGCCCTTTGATCCCGGCCGAGATCGAGTGCTAAAGGAGCGCCCGCGACAACGCGTCTTCAAGCGGACGCTCGAATCCGGGCGCAGCGTGGTGATCAAGCGTCGTCAGCCACGTCCAATTCGCGGCCTCTTCGATTCGATTCGACCCCTCGATCCTCTCGCGCGCGCTTGGGCGGCGGGTCGCGCGCTCGAAGTGCGCCGAATAGCGACCCCGCGCACGCTCGCCTATTGGCGTCGATCATCGCTGACTCGACCCGAGTCGGTTCTCGTCACCGAATGGATCGACGTCGAACCACTCAGAAATTTCCTCGCCCGTCGTTTCTTTCCAACCGGAGATCGCCGGGACTTGCGAAGGCTCGTGCGAAAACTCGCGCGCTTTGTCGCGGAGTTCCATCGAACCGGTCTCTATCACCGCGATCTCAACCCGATGAATTTGCTGACCGACGGCGATGTTTTCTGGTTGATCGATCTCGACAGTATGTCGCGTCGATCGCTCACCCGAACTCGTCGCCTCCGAAACCTCGGACAACTCGGACTTGTTCCCGAAGGTCATATCCGCACGAAAGAGTGGCTCACCTTCCTCAGCATTTACGACGAAGGCTCAAAGCGCTTTTGGAACCGCGAGACGATCGACGAACTTCGGCGCGAACTCGAACGCGAGATCCTGCGCGTGATCGTACGCTTCTCAAGACAGGAGTATGAACAGGGACCCAGCGGCGACCCCATCTTTGAAACCGAAAAGCATGAGCCAACCCCC
>CAYZYD010000361.1:0-4948 GCA_964482505.1 uncultured Planctomycetia bacterium
CGGCGCTCGAGCGGATTGCGGAGGACGGCGCGGGCCAAGCCCTGGCGACGCTGGTGACTTCCTCGTTGCGAGTCATGGCGATGTGCCGTGGGGCTAGATTTGGAAGGTAGAGCTGACGAGTTAGGCCCCCGGGGAGGGCGAGAGTGCGCACGCGACCGACCTCGAGGAGGTTGCCGGTTTTGTAGTGGAGCACTTCGGTAGTCTTGGGGACGGCGGGGAGCGGGGCGCGTTCACGGGGGGCGCCGGTGCTGGGGTCCCAATAAGACCCGGCCTGTTGGTGACTCTTGTGGATTGCTTCAAGGCTTGAGAAGCGGGGTTGGGGCGC
This sequence comes from uncultured Planctomycetia bacterium, assembly GCA_964482505.1. Classification (GTDB taxonomy): domain Bacteria; phylum Planctomycetota; class UBA8108; order UBA1146; family JAJFFE01; genus CAYZYD01. Next base: position 326 of record CAYZYD010000361.1, read on the forward strand.
GAAGGGTCCCCACCAGGCGAAGACATCAGACTTGAGGGTGGCTTCCCAGAGTCGAGTCTGACCGTGGCGGTTGTGAAAGTTCCAGTCTTCTCGGACGGCGGCCGTCACCCGGGCGTAATCCTTGATGAAGTTTGCTAACGACTCGACGTTGATCTCTTTGAGCATGAGTCGCGAGAAGCCGAGGACCGCTCGCTTGAAACCCTGGAGCCCTCCATCGACGGGTTGAGCTCCCGCGATCGCCCGTTCCCCTTTTGCCTCCTGAGGCACGAAGGGCTGATAGGCAAACCAGAACTCAGAGATTCTCCCATTCCTCACCAAGCTGCTGGAGTCGGTGAATTTGTAAAGCCGAAAGCCCTGGGGCAGTTTCACTTTGACCGCGGACTCTCCCCGGAAAGCGGCCCGGTGATCTTGTCTAACCGCGTCCCAGGTCAAATTGTGGTTCAAGACACTTCGGTCGCCCCAATTGTCATTTTTCGGCGGAAGTCGCATGCGCACGCCCTTTCGTGAGGCCGTTCCAGCTCCCCAATCGTTTGAGTTGCTCGATCGTGCACGAGCAACCGAGTGTGGTGTGCTAGGCGTGTTTCCCAGCCCGTTGTTACTCCGATGTTACTACGAACCCAGGTTTCCTGGCCTCGAAGTTCCTGAGCTGTGCTTCCTCACAGTACTTAAGTAGCCAGCCCGGCTGAGAAACTGTGACTAACGACCGTCCCGCGGGTAGATCGTGAAGCGACCATCCTCGGCCCGAATACGGTCGGGCGCTTTACCACGATTGATTTCCGAATCGGCGATCTCGCTCCAGTGACAGTCCCAGCAGTCCTCGACTTTCTCAACTCCGTTGCCCGCGGGCGGGAGGTGGAATGGAGTGCCGGTCCCGGATTGGGTGTAGAGGCGCTTTGCAAAGGGCTCGCGCGTCGGTTGAATCCACTCATACTTTTCCGGGATGAGATGGCAGCTTGTGCAGAGTGCTTCTGAGGCGCGGCGCTCGGGCCAAGTCTCCGCCGGAGTCGGGTGATGCTGCTGACCCGAAAGTAATCGCCACAGAGTCGCCGATTTTTCTGGCCTCTTAAAGTCTGCGGCGGGGAGCTTCTCGACATGGCAGAGCGCGCAGGATTTGAAATAGGCGGGTGGGTGCTCGGGGTAGGTGTACTCGGTGTGCTCTTCGTGGTTGTGGCACGCGAGGCAATTTTGACTCCCTTCGGTGTAGCCGTAGTCGCCCGAAGAGGGATCGAGGATGTGGCAGGAGTCACAGGTCATCGGAGCGCCCTCAAACTCCTGACCGATGTGGAGTGCGTGGGGAAACTCCGTGACCTCGGTGGCAGCTGGTTCGGTTTCGATAAAGCGAACTCCGCCCGAGTGGCAGCGAGTGCAAGTCTCGTCTGAGTAGATGCGGTCGCCTATCGCAATCGCCAGCGTCGAGTCTGCCTGCGGGATCGATCGGTGACAATCGACGCAGTTTTTGTCGGTGGGGTTTTCGGGGAGATGGGTGCGGTGGTCGAACCTTCGTTTGCGGATGCGCGAAGGGAGCGTTTCGAGGCGCGCGCGATGGCATTCGGAACAGAGGGCTTTGAGCTCAGACGGTTCGCTGAGATCGGCGTCAGCGTGGCCCACGATCAGGGGATGGCGGTGCGTCTCGCCCACAAAATAGCTGAGCCGTCGCCATTTCACCGAGACTTGAGGACGTTGGGCCCGGACCGCGGCGAGTGTTTGGGGGCCTGCCGCGAAGTCGTGGCAGCCGGCGCAACCCGACCAGCCCGTAGGGCCGGTATGTTCGGGGACCGGGGGAAGACGATCAGTGGAGGTAAGGTGGTAGTGACACGCGGTCGAGCAGTCGGCGTAACCGCGCGAACCTCGGCGAAGAGCCCACTCGGGTGATTTTTGAGATCGATCTCGAGTCTCCGTCTCGCTCGCAACATGGCAGGCGAGGCATTCGTGCGTCGAGATCGAGAGGTCACCATCGAGTTTCTGAGTACTCTTCTCGCGCGCGGAGTGGGTGAGATGGATACGGTGCGAGAACGTTCCCGCCGAAATCGAAACGACCTCGCCGGCTCGCTCACCCGAAAGTGCCGAAACCTCGTTGCGGTCGGGTGCCGTTAACGACCAGCCGATGTGACACTCGCCGCAGTTGTCTCGGGCGCGCAGAGTCGCACTGTTCGTGATGAGGTCTTGGGCTTCCGCGTTTGCGACTTGGGCGTGACAGTCTTTACAGGTGCTCGGGTCGCTGAGATCGGTCATATGGTCGCGGTGGAGAAAGCGGGCCTTATCGAGCGGCGCGAGACGCTCGTCCATCGCCCTCGAAAACGGCTCGACCTTCGCCATCGCGTACCGCGGCTTGCGGTCCGTATCGTGACAACCGACGCACCAGCCGGTTCCGTCGGGAACGAGCATCATGTCAGGGGTCTTGAGTCCGCTGCGATCGAGATTCGAGGGGCGCTCCTCGAGACCCGGGTGCATTCGGCTGATATGACAATCCGAGCAACCTTGGAGTGGATCTTGAGATCCAGTCGCGAGCCAGTCGTGCTCTCGATGGTCAAAGACGCGCTGGTACCGTTCCTCGTAACTCCCTTGAACCGGGTCGAGCTCGAACCAATTCTCTCGAGAGACCGGTCCCGGGTTGTGGCAGCGACCGCAAAGAGTCAACGCGGGGTCGGCCGAGGCGGGCTCGTCGACGAGTTCTTGATGGCAACCTCGACAGTCGCGGGGGACTTCGACTCCGAGCCAACGGCGTTCGACGTGTTTACCGTGACGGAATGGCTCCTGGGATTGTGCGAGCGCCGAGTCGCACGGGTCGAGCTTTATGGTCAAAGAGAATGCGGCTAGCGCGAGGAGCCCGAGTAGAGACCGCCAAGCGTACGCGCCCGCGGATCCGCCGGCTCGGTGGCGGGCTTGCGGCTCCGCCTGAGAAGCGGGAGCTCTGCTGAGGGCGTCAGCTCTCGGACGCGCCACCTCTAGGGCCGGTTCTTCACGGTGTAGAGCTGAGGCTTACCGTCTGAGTCGCGGCGGAGGTAGAGCTTCTGCATCTCCTCGAGATTCATCGGTCGCGCCCCGACCCGGCCAAAGACGGTAGTCTGGTGACCCGATTCGTCGACGGCGCGATCGCGATCGAGCCCGGGGGAGACCGAGATCGCCGGGTGTTTGGTCGGATAGGTCGCGATAAGCTTGGGCGCGGGCGGCGGCGAAAAGCCAAAGTGGCTGTACTCCCCGTCACCCGGAGCGATCAAGCTGACGACTCGAAGACCGTTCTTACCGTCGGCGAGATAACCAAAGACGGTGTCGTTGGTCATGCCGACGACCATCTGGCGGAGATCGTTTATCTGCCCCTCGGCATTCCAAGTGAGGAAGGGCTGGGGATTCTCGGGCTTCTCGACGTCGACGATCACGAGCCCCTGCTCCTTGGCCGAGATGTAAGCGTAGGTCTTGGTGACCGTGATGTGCTGCGCGGTGGTAATGCCGATCGTGGCGTCGGGGACCCGACGGATCCGATCGGGGAAGGTGATATCGACGACACTGAGCCCCGACTCGTCGATCACGAAGGCGTAGCGGAACTGAACTTCGATGCCGCGGATATCGTGAAAGCCGTCGACTCGACCCCTAATGGTCGGAGCGCGCGGATCTTCGAGGTTGATCGCGACGAGCTGCGTCTCGGTCCCGACGTAAGCGGTGGTCCCGGCAAGGTGTAGCGTCCGGGCGCCGCTGAGCTGACCATCCGGATTAAACTCGGCTACGATCTCGGTGAAATTGTTGAGCGGGTTTCCGTCGGTCAGCTTGTCGACGTCGATGACGACAAGTCCGCGCTCGAGATCGGTAACGTAGGCGTACCGGTAGGTCTCGTGCAGATTCTGCGGCTCGCCGTTGTACTCGTAGCGCTGTTCACCGTTTTCGGGTCGATACATCCGACTTAGCGTCGTCATAGCGGTGGTGGGGAGGGTGACCGCGGTCGCCGCGGGGAGACTCTCGTGGGTGTCCTGCCCAATCGGCGAGAAGGGCGCCGTCACGATCTTCTCGGAGAAATCCTTGTTGGCGACGTTTGCGATGTCGTAGACGCGAAAGCCGCCTCGACCTCCTGCGGTGTAGAGATACTCGCCGCGCTTGAGCACACTCGCGAGCCGAGGGCCCGAATGGTGCTCGCTCTTCTTGAGGATTCGGCCGCCCTCCACGAATTCTTTGAACTGATCGGGGAAGGCCAGCCGGTGGAGTTCGGAGCCGATCACGGCTTGAGGCTCGTCCCACTCGGTTACTTGGACCGCGAGCAGGCCGCCCTTCTCGAGACCGACGTAGGCGTGATAGCCGACGAAGTTCACCATGTTGGTGCCGAGGAGCAGCACCTGCGCCATCCAGGCGTTGTTGTCGTTATTGTCTGAGACGTGGCAGTCGGTGCAGGTTTGGGTTTCGCGTTTCCGGACCGTATGCGGGAAGTGCGTATTGAAACACTGACCCGAAAGTCCGCCCGCCGACATGGTCGGCTGCTGGATGTAGATCTTGCGGCGTTGGGCATCCATCGACGAGATCATCACCGCCGACGACTGCCGCACCGGGGCGATCGTGTTGTTCTAGGTGTAGCCCGACACCACTAGCATGAATTCCGAGTCGCGCACCACCTGTGGGTTGTAGGTCGAGTAGTTGCGA
>CAYZYD010000362.1:0-4947 GCA_964482505.1 uncultured Planctomycetia bacterium
AACGGGGTCACCACCACTCTGAGAATCTCGCCGCAAAGCGATTCAAACGCCCTAGCCCGATCTCTGAGGCCGCTACTCGATCGCATTCTTGGGCAAACGAATGAGGAGTGCGTAGGCGAAGTTCTTCTCTAGCCTTACGGTCTTGACCAAGATCCCAAGTTCCTCGATACTTCGCTGGGAAAAATGAGTCTCCAGTCAGCAAGATCGAGCGATTGCTTGGGCCGTCGACGAGCAGTACGCGGCGACAATCGGAAGAAGCGGGCTAACTTGAACCAAGGTGAGAGCACTCAATCGTTGAAAGCGAGGCGGCCCCGGTGAAATTTCTGCTGATCAATCCTTTGTCGGGTTACTTCAAATACGACCCGATGTCGATGCCCCCGCTCGGTCTTCTCTACGTTGCCGTCCGGCTCCGTCGAGAGGGTCTTGACGTGTACTATCTCGTTCGCAACTCAGAGCTATACGGGGCGGACACATGTGCTGAGGGTGGTGTGGTCGGCCAGCCGACGGACGAACAAATCGAGCGACTCAACCATTGGACCCGCGGGGTGATTCAGAGCTTTGGACCGGATGTCATCGGCTTAACTATGATGACTTGCCAGTGGCTCGATGTTCAAGAAATGGTAGAACTCAGCCGTGAGGTCGGCGGGGAGGATGTCACGATCTTGGTCGGGGGTTATCACCCCACCACCGTGGACGCGCCTGGACTTCTTCGAGATTTTCCCGGGCTTGACGTTGCGGTGCGGGGTCGCGGCGAAGAAGCCATGTCCCAACTCGCCGCAGGAAAGCCGTGGGCCGAGATTCACGGCTTGACCTACAGAAAGCGTTCACCTCGAGCGAGAGGTTTGAGAGCCATCCGCAGGCTCTTCCAATCGACTCGAGAAGAGTCGGTTGATTCGGCAGAGATTACGCACACTCCGAGTGCGCCCTTTGACCGCTCAACCGTATTGCTCGGGAAACCCGCCCGGGATCTCCTCAACTCCAATTACTATTCTAAGTCGGGTAATTCAACCATCGGCTGCTACCACTTCACCCGCCCCTCTTCAATCGTTACCTCAATTGGTTGCCCTTGGAGCTGCTCCTTCTGCGCCTCCAAGATCATGGAACCGAAGATGGCATTTCGGCCGGTCGAAAGCGTGATCGAAGAGATGCAGGAGATGGTGGACGATGGGGTCACCGGTATGTTCTTCTACGACATCAATTTTCTTGCCTGGAAGAAGCGCGCCCTTGAGTTGATCCGAGCCATAATCGATTCGGGTCTCAATAAACACGTTAATTGGCTCGCGTGCGCCTCGGCGATCAACTTTCCCCAGCAGCTCCTCCCCGAACTTCGTGAAGCCGGCTGTATCGGGTTGGTGTTCGGGATGGAATCAGCCTCTCAGAAGATTCTCGACACCCTCAACAAGGGGCCCGCGAGTCCCGAACAGAACCAAATCGCGGTCGACGCCTGCAAGCGCAATGGGATCCGGCCTCAATCAGGATTTATTCTTGGGGTTCCCGGCGAGGTCGAGGAAGACGTTCAAGTGACCTTCGATTTTATTCAAAGCAACGACCTTCTCTCGAGTCTCAATGTACTCCTTCCGTTGCCGGGAACCGCAGTCAATCGCAGCCTTATCGCCGATGGGAAGCTCGATCCCAACCATCCCGACTACTGGGGACTCATCGCCGATACAAACGCTCCCTTGACCGCCGACCGTGTCTACTCGGAGATTCCCTACGAGCGCTTTGTTGAGCTGTTCGACTACGGGATGTCTGAGATTTGCGCGCCGACCTGGAAGACGGTTTACGCGGACCCTATCGAGCTCGAGATGGCCGTCAGTAGCGCCGGGGTCTGAGGAGTTCGTTCTTTCCCGGTGTCTCGCTTGAGATCACCATGGCTCTTTCGATATGAGTGCAACGTTCGACGGGGACCGATGCGCGCAAGAAAAATGCCGCTGAACCGACGAGTCGGTTCAGCGGCGCCCATCCCCAGTACCCGAGTCTGTTTCGAGTCACCGGTTGAGGTCAGGGGGTAACCGGTGTGATTATTGGATCTCGCGGATCCCGACGACACGCTTGGTCACGGGGGGCAGCCAGCGGTAGACCATGCCGCCTTCAGTGAAGAGATCTCGGGAGTAGAGCAGGCGAAAGTTGTCTCGGATCGTCAAGATGATCGTGGCACTGTCGAGGCTCGTCTCACCCCCCGACTGCACGCTATCCTCGCCGAAGAAGGCGCCGAGAATCGTCGCGTCGCCACCGGCGGCGACGTTGACCGAAGGAGCCCAACCGGCGAGGACGACGAGGCCGGTCCATTCGAGGGTTCCTTTGATATCGAGTGAAGCCCTGACCGACGGCGTGTTATTGGTGTCGGTGTTCGGGTCGTAATCGTCACGAATGACGAGGATCCCGCTCCCCGTAAAGGACTGACCCGCGGGTACGGTCAGCTTTCCGGTGACGAATGTCACCGAAGGCAACGCGAGGGTTCCAAACTCACCCGAGTGATTCCCCTGGTTAAAGTGATTGACGGTTCCAGCGCTGCCGTCGTAACCCGAGGTAACCGCTCCCGAATCCTCGCCGTACTCATTCCAAAGCACCCACGAGAAATCTTGAACGTCAGCGATTCCCGGGTCGACCGGAAATGCTTCGTCGAGGGCTCCGTCGAGAACTGAGAAGGTCGTCGTGTTGGGGTTCGGAGTTAGCCCCGTGGTCGGGTCCGAGCCCGCGCCGGCCGAGTTATCGAACCACGCGTTGATGTTGAACTGACCAATCTCCGTCTGAGAAACCCAGAGACTATAGGGATGGGACCCCCAGACTGGGGTCGGGGTGCCGCCGTTCTCGAGGTAGTCAATCGGATGGTCGAGACTGCTCACTTGGAATGGCACCGTACTCTCTTGCCAAGAAGCGGGATTACTTGAGACCACGGTGGTCCAGGTTGAGGGATCCGCGGGGTCGACACTTTGAGACCACTCGAATCCGCCCATCGGTCTCTCGACCCCCCCGTTCCCAAAGTACGCGGGTCCCTCGGGGATATAACGAATTCCCGTCACCGCCACTTCGTAACCGATAAGACGGTAGCCCTGATTGTCGTAGGAGGGCGAATCGGGAGAGACCACCGAACCCGAGACGGTATCGTCGACAGGAACGCGGCCCCACGCTCGGATTACGTGAGCGTCCCAAATCTGGTCGTATGAACTCTCGTAATAGATGTCACCGTTGCCAAATGGATGCCAACTCGGACCCGATCCGGTCCCCGAAAAAGGTGTTTCAAAGCCGCCTTGCTTGATCTTGGCGATCGCTTGCGACATGGCCGAACGAGCCATTTCGCGCGCCACCACATTCTGCTCTTGGTGGTCGACCTCGATGCTCGTATTGATCGTGAGTTGCATGCTGACCGCAACGGTCGCAAAGAGACCCAGTATCAAAAGGAGCGCGACCAAAATCACCGAGCCCCGTTCGGGGTGCGAGGAGTTACGCGACTCGGCGCGTCTGTCTCTTTTCATGGGGATCCCCTCCCAAATAGTTCTGTGCGCGGTTAATCGACGGTAACCGTGATGAGTCGGTGAATCGTCCCCAAGGTATGAGTGGTCCCGTCCACAGTGATCGTGGCGACCGCCCGAAGAGGCACCGTTTTGAGATCGGTACCGTTGGACTGATTTCCGAGGTTGTCGGCGGCGTCGCCGTCATAGTTGAGGTCCTGAGGCCCACCGAGCTCCACGGGCACCGTCGCTTCGTTGGGAAAGCAAGTGATGGTGACCTGCGCCCCCGGGAGTCCCGGTACTTGGTGAATCGAATTGTGGTAGCGCGCGTAGATCGAGGCGATTCCCTCTTGGCTTCCCAAGTTGATATCGAGATTCGCGGTCATTTGAATCTCAGCCGCAAGATCTCGCAGCGAGGCATATGCAAGCGTATACTCCGAGGCGTCTCGACGTTGTTCGATTCCGGCCAACACCGTGAATCCTGAAGACAGCATCACGACACTCAAAACGCCGAGGCCGATGACCGCTTCGATCAGCGAGAAACCTTCTTCTCTCTTCTTCATGTTTCCCCTCTTATCGCATGAGCGCGACGCGCTCGGTCAGCACGATGTCCTCTCCGAGTAAAAATCCTCCCTCACCATCTCGAAAGTTGGTGCGGAGGGTAAAAGTGACGAGCCGCGCATCGGCGTCGATCACGACTTGGAGCATCGGAGCGGTGGAGGGTTGGTATCGTTCGTCGAGCAGAAGCTCGAGCTGTCGCGTCCCATTCGAGATCGCGGAGGTATTGTCGTCCACCGTTCCCAAAATGCTGTCGTCTCCCGCCACGGCTGAGTGAAGGGCGAGAAGCGAACTTCCCCGCCCGACCACGACGCCTTCACAGTTCGGGCTCGCGCTCGGACCGTAGATGAAGCAGTGCAACGTGTCGTCGTAGACGGGATCCCCGTCGACGAAATTGGTCGTCAGCCGAAACCCGAGACCTTCGTCGCTACCGAGACTCGCGAATTCAGCGTCAGTTGTATTTGCCTGCGATGCGAGTTGAACGATGCGCTCCATCGCGGCCCGCGAACGCATCCGCACGCTCGTCTGAGTTTGGTTCTCGGCAAAGGCCTCTTGAATCCCGAGGTAAGCCCCAAAGATCGCCACGAGCACCGTACTGATGAGAGCGAGAGAGGTCGCGAGCTCAATCAGGGTAAACCCCTGCTCGCGTCTCCCAACTTCCGAATTCATTTGATAACTCCCTCTTCAATCCAAATGTCAGCTTCCCCTGGCATCTGCTAGAGCAAGCGACGCACCGGCAGCAAAATATTGTCGAGTGCGCTTTGAATCCGGCCCGCAGCTGAGTATTGGTCTGGATTTGCGAGAACTAGCGACTCTGGTCAGGTGGGGAGGTTGAATCCCAGCGGAAATTATGGGTCGGTAAAGCTTGCCGAATCGCCCTTTCGTGCCCAAGCCGCTCTAACTCCAAAGCCGGAGCTCTGACAAAGGCCTCGTCCTC
>CAYZYD010000363.1:0-4946 GCA_964482505.1 uncultured Planctomycetia bacterium
GGGAGTTACGGAGTGGCGAGTACCAACTACACGGGCGAGCTACAGACCGTGACCTACAAGCTTCCGCACTACCGTTTTGACAGTATCCGCGCCTTTACAAACAAGCCGCCCTGTGGTCCGAAGCGTGGACACGGGACCCCGCAACCACGCGCCGCGTTTGAGGTGCATCTCGACAAGGCCGCTCACGAGCTCGGTCTCGACCCGGCCGATATTCGACTCAATAACTTGGTCGACGCCGAGACGGTGACCGCGAACTACCTCAAGGTTGGTTCGATCGGCTTGCGTCAGTGTATCGAAGCGGTGGTGGAGGGGAGTGGTTGGCGGAGTCGCTACGGCAAGCTTCCCGAGGGTCGGGGTCTCGGTCTCGCTTGTGGTTCTTACCTCTGCGGGGCGGGACTGCCGATCTATTGGAACTTCATGCCGCAATCGGGAGTACAGCTCAAACTCGACCGCTCCGGTGGCGTCGCGGTCTTTTGCGGGGAGACCGAGATCGGGCAGGGTTCCGACAGCGTGCTCGCCGCCTGCGTGGCCGAGATCCTCGGGATCGATCTGCTCGATATCCGACTCTGCGTCGCCGATACCGATCTGACCCCGGTCGACCTCGGCAGTTATTCTTCGCGCGTGACCTTGATGGTCGGGAACGCCGCGATTCAAGCCGCTGAACGCGCGCGCGAGTTGATCGCTAAAGCGGTGGGTAAGAAGCTCGAGGTGCCCGCTTCTCGGCTCGGTTTTGGAGGCAGCCGGGTCTTCGATACTGAAGACCCCGACCTCGGGCTGACCTTCGCCGAAGCGGTGCAAGTCGCCGAAGCGGAGTTTGGCACGCTCGGAACGACGGGTTCATATGTCCCGCCTCGTTCGCCGGGTCGTTACCGCGGCTCGGGCGTGGGGCCCTCTCCGGCCTACTCCTATTCCGCGGCGGTGATCGAGGTGACCGTCGATCCCGGGACTGGTATCTATCAGGTCGAACACGTCTGGATTGCGCACGACGTCGGTCGTTCGATTAACCCCGCCCTCGTCATGGGGCAAATCGAAGGCAGCGTCTATATGGGACTCGGCGAAGCGATGATGGAGGAGCAGGTTTTTCGTCGTCTGCCCAAGAAGCGTTCGGGAGCGCTCGTACACAAGCACCCGTCGTTGCTCGAGTACAAGAGCCCCGTCTTTACCGATATGCCTCCCGTGACGTCTTACATCGTCGAAGATCCCGATCCCAATGGACCGTTCGGAGCCAAGGAGGTCGGCCAAGGGCCCTTGCTGCCGATTATGCCCGCGGTCGCGAACGCGGTCTTCGATGCGGTCGGCGTACGCGTCGATCAAATCCCGGTCTCTCCCCAGGCCGTTCTCAAAGCGATCGAACTCAAAGAACGCGGCAAAGCGGGGCGGGTTGGTCCGGAGGGGTATCCCGAAGTCGACTTCGGAGTTCCGCTCAAAGTTCCGACCCCGACCGAGGGCGGCGACGGACGCGCCGTCAACCAAGAGCAAGCGGGAGTGCGGAAGGGTATCGGGACTATGAAAGAGCACAAAGCCGAGCTCAAACGGAAGGGGCGTGGTTGATGTTGCGTCTGCCGACGTTTGAATTTCACCGGGCGAAGACCCTCGCCGAGGCCGCCGAGTTTTTAGCGAAGCAGCCTGAGGAGACCCGCGTCGTCGCGGGCGGCACCGATCTCTGGCCCAATATGAAGCGGCGTCATCAGAGCGCCGAACGCGTCTTGAGCATTCAAGATATCCCGGAGCTCCGGGGGATTTGCGAAGACGACCAGGGCCGGTTGCGCATCGGAGCGACTACCGTATTGACCGATATCGTGACGAATAAACTCGTACGCGAGAAGGTCCCGGCGCTGGCGCGAGCGGTCCAGTCGATCAGCTCGCCGGTGCTCCGCAATATGGGGACGATCGGCGGCAATCTCTGTCTCGATACTCGCTGTACCTACTACAACCAGAACGAAGAGTGGCGTCAGTCGATCAACTACTGCATGAAAGAGCAGGGGGAGGTTTGCTGGGTCGCCCCGAACTCTTCTCGATGTTGGGCGATCAGTGCGAGCGACTCGGCGCCGATGCTCTGTGCGCTTGGCGCTGAAGTTCGGTTGGTCTCGAGCGAGGGCGAGCGGACGATCCACCTAACGGAGCTCTACCACGACGATGGGATCGACTATCTGACCAAGCGACGCGACGAGATTCTGGCTGAGGTGATCGTCCCCGCGGTCGACCCCGATCGCGCCGGATTTTGGAAGCTCAGGCGGCGCGGCTCGATCGACTTTGCCGTCCTCACAGTGGCGGCAGTCGTCGAGTTTGACTCGAGTCGCACCGTGACGCGCGCCGATCTCTTTATGGGAGCGGTGGGATCATTCCCGATTCGTATTCAAGAGTCCGAAGAGGTGTTGCGAGGCCAGGAACTGACCGAAGCGCAAATCGCCGAGGCGGCTCGGGTGGCCCGCAAGGATGGGACTCCGCTCAACAACACCGACTTTATTCCGCAATGGCGCAGCCGGATGATCGAGCGATACGTCGAGGCGGTCTTGCGCGAAGTGGCGGGCTATGCCGTCGATCGGCTTCCGCCACGACACGCGCTTTAAGCGCTCAGACTCGGGCGGGCTCCGAGCGAGTTTGCCTGATCGCTACGGACAATTCAGGTAGTCGTCGCAGCCGACACTGGCTCCGGAGTCGCTTCCGCAACTACCGAAGGGAGCGGCGGGGGGTGGGCCGCCGGTGAATTGGAAGTTGAGGATGATGAGCGGGTCATTGATCTGAACCGCTCCGGTATCGTCTGAGTCGCAGGCGTCGAGACAGCCGACGGTTCCTCCCGAGAAGAGATAATTGAGACCCGCGAGCGCGTCGGCGATGTTGGTCGAGCCGTCGCCATTACAGTCGCCGCGTTGAAAGAGGCCGCCGGCGGCGAGGAAGATCTGGCTCGCATTGATCTCGCCGAGGCTCTGGGTCGTCGGTCCGGTCCAGACGAAGTCGGTGCTAAAGCTGCCCGCGCCGATGCGCTGGAGCGACTCGTCGGGACCCGTCGAGCCCGATTCCGAAACGCCGATATCGGTTGAGAGAAGCCCCGCTGCCGCTCCCGAGCTTGCGGTAAAGGCGCCTTGGTAACTCAGGAAATGGATCACTTCACCCTGGCTGTCGACAAACGCGATCCCGTCGGGCGCGCCGTTTTCGAGATTGTTCCAGGCAAACCAGAGCGTTCCATAACCATTTTGATCGTCGGGGAGTGCACCGCTCAAGTTGCGAACATCGTAGGGGTCACCGGTCAGACCGTCGTAGGCGATCAGCGAGTAACCCGCGAGTGAGAGTCCGGCGGGGCCAGCGATCTCGACCCCTTCGTTGAGGTCGGGTCCACCGTTGTTGTAGTGGAGCTCGTTGATCCAAACGACGCTCGGATCTTCGGGGCTCGAGAGCGGCGTCAGTGTCTGACCAGTATTGACGAGGCCCTGACTCTGCGGTGCCGGAGCGCTCCAGTCGAAGTCGGTCGAAATTTCACCGGTGCCGATGCGTTGGAGCGACTCGGTACTACTCGTGGCACCCGACTCGGCGACGCCGATGTTAGCGCTCGTCAGGCCAGCGACGGGTCCCGTGAGCGCTTCGAAAGCGCCTTGGTAACTGATCCACTGAAAGACCTCGCCCTGGTCGTCGACGAGAGCGAGTCCGTCGGGACCGTTTTCAATATTGGACCAGCTGAACCAAAGCGTGCCGAAGCCGTTTTGTTGGTCGGGAATCGTACCGCTCAGCGTGATCTGATCGTATGGGGTCTGGGTGGTTCCGTCGTAGCCGTAGACGACCCAGCCATTCAGTGAAGTCCCGGCGGGGCCGGCGATCTCAAAGCCTTCATTCAAGTCGGGGCCGCCGTTGTTGTAGTGGATCTCGTTGAAGAAGACCGGGCTCGGAATCTCGGGGTCCGGCGTGATCGGTCCACCGCCCCAGATGTCATAGACCCACTGGGGATTGTCGACGTTAGGATTCCGGTTGTTCTGCCACCCGTAGATCATGTCGTTTCGAATCTCTTCGACGGCGTCGACGGGATCGTCAGTGTGCCATTCGATCAGCGTATCGAGGACCGCCATGCAGTTGCACCCCGTGAAGGCCGATCCATTGGTGAGTTCGAGGTCGGGCTCCCCCCCCGTATCGCCTTCGTAGCGGACCGCCATGTAAAAGAGCGCGCGCGCGAGATCCCCCTTCTCGACATCCCGGGGCTCCCAGATCTGTGAGTTGTAGCGGACGAGTGGCGCCTCGGACGGCACCGAACACCCGCTCACACAATCACCAAAAGCCCGGTTGGAACGGAGAGTATTCACGTTTGCATCACAGGCGTAGAGGTTGTGGATGTCGCTATTCGCAGCTCCTGAGGAGGTGCCGAGCGATTGCGGCCAGAGATGTTCGCGGTTGTAGTTGGGCCAGGTACTCTTCGGAACCGAAAAGCCCGAGTAGACGAGGATGACGTTACTGGCGTTGTTCGGATCGGTTTGCAGCGCGTCGACAGCCGAACGCGTGTCAAAGCCCGGACCCGAGTATTGGATCACGGTATGGTTATCGATGATGTCGTGGAGCGCTTGTTTGAGGGCGGGACCGGAAAAGCCGATCGCGGAGTTGTAGTAGACGTCTTGTTCCCCGGCGAGCAGACCGGTCTCGATGACAACGACATCGTTCGTACCGAGGGCGCACCTTTGCCGCTGAAGCCGATCAGGCGCTGGGACAACGGCAGGGATGTCGTCGTCATCGGCTGACTTCAGCGCGAGCAACCCCGTCGAGGTGTTTTCACCCGGGGAGTTCTCGCACCCATCGGAACCCCGGAAGAGGACGTCGCATGCGCCGAATAGCGCAGCGGATCCGGGGCCCGAGCGGGAGCCATCGTCGAAGGAGGCGAGGGCGCTGTACGAGCTGAGGAGCGCGTCCGCAGAGGAGGACGAGGCGCTGGCCGCCAAGAAGGCCAAGACGGTGCACACCAAGTTCGG
>CAYZYD010000364.1:0-4922 GCA_964482505.1 uncultured Planctomycetia bacterium
GGGAGGTCGAGGGCCGGCGATTCTTGCTCGAACTTTTCGAACAGGACACTAGGGTATCTGCTCGTGGCCGAGTCCGAGCAGCGCTTCGATGCGTCGCAGGCGCTCCTCTTTTTTTCTTTGATCCGCTTTGAAATCCTCGAGCAGTTCTTCGAGTTCTACCACTCGATCCTCTCCGACTCGCTGTCGCTTTTCGAGTTGTTCGAGCTGGGCGCGTAGCTCGGTTTGAAGCCCCTTAAGCGCCTTGAGCGAGTCGAGGGTTTGGCGATCCTTGACGCGCTCGGCTTCGAGCCGGGAGATTTCGCTCTCCATCACTTTGAGCTGCGCCTCGACCTCGGCGAGTTTTGTGTCTTGCTCGTCGTTGGATTGCGCCTCGTCGGCTAGATCCTGTTTGATTTGCTTGACGGCATCCTGGCTCTCGTTGAGTCCGAGGCGGACCTCTTCGATTGACTCACCCTGTTCTTCGACGGCCGTTTCGAGGCGCTCTTGGCGTCGCGGACCACTCCAGAACTGCATCCAGGCCATCGTGGCGAGCAGAAAGAGCGCGAAGGTTGCGAAGATTGGAAGTATCTAACGTATGATTCCCGGTTCCTCTCCTGCGGCTTGGTCGAGAGCCGCGCGCTACTCCGATTCAGGGGCGGGCGGAGGCGTGGAGGATTCTCCCTCTCCTTCATTATGAACTCGATGGCTTTTTGATGTCGAGTTGCTTTTGCCCTCCGAGGGATCGGATCGAGATTCTGACAGTTCGTCCAACTCTTCGAAGTACTCGAGTTCTCGATTGCGGACGAGTTCGCGAAAACGCTGCTTCTTGAGCTGCACCGCGACCATACGAAGATCCGCGATGCGGTCGGACTCGTCGAGAATCTCGACACCGAGAACGGTCTCCATGATGTCTTCGAGGGTGATCAGACCGGAGACACCGCCGTGCTCATCCGTCACCATCGCCATGTGCTTGCGACTCTTGAGAAATTCGTTGAGTGCGTCGCGGATGCTTACAATCTGAGGGATGTACCAAATCGATCGAACGAACTCGCGAATCGACTTATCGCTCTCAGCTCCCTGGATGCGAGCGCGCAGGACATCGGTTTGGAGGACGTAGCCGAGTACCTCATCACGGTCGGCGTTTTCGAACACCGGGATGCGGCTGAAGCTTTTGGTTTGGCGGTCGTTGAGAAACTCCTCCACCGTCATGGTGTCGGGCACCATCACCGCGACGGTTCGCGGGGTCATCACGTCCGAGACCCGGATCTCACTAAAGCTGAGCAGATTATCGTAGAGCCGGCGTTCGTCGCGCTCGAGGACTCCCTCTTGGGTCGCGAGGGCGATCACCGCTGCGAGTTCCCCCTTCGAAGTTGAGACCTGCCGGTGCCGGGTCAGCAGTCGGGTGAGTAGTCGCGTGGCGAGAAGGGCGGGTTTGAGGATCACGGTGAAGCCGTGGGTCACGTAGCCGACAAAGTTCGCGAGGGATCTTGCGTACACGGCGCCGAGGGTCTTGGGGATGATTTCCGATACGGTCAGGATCACCAAGGCGAGGCTTGCGGCGACGATCCCCGAGAATTGGCTGGCATCCCAGTGGTTCTCCTCGGCCCAGTTCTCCGCCTGGGTCCCGACCATCACCGCGCCCATCGTGTTGGCGATCGTGTTGAGGGTGAGGATCGCGCTGAGCGCATCATCGATTCGGTTGGTCTTGAGATCGTGGAGTAAGCGAATTCCCCGAGAAGAACCCGATTCACTCTCGAGTGCGGCTACCGGAGCCGCAAGGAGTGCTGCTTCGAGCAGTGAGCAGATGAACGAGACGCTCACCGTGAAGACGATGTAGACCCAGAGAAGTGTCAGTTGGCCCACCTTCGGCGGTAATCGCTAAAAAGAGTCCAGGACGAGATCAATCGCACCAGTCGCCCAGTCGATAACTTGCTGAGTAGACCGCGTCGAGCTCCGTTCGATTCCGGGAGCCGTTCAGGGCTCAACTCGACGCGGAGAGAATGGAGGCTCTGAGGAAGCATCTCAAGCAAATCCTCAGGGGCTCTCGCCGAGGGGGGTTGCCGCTTCGCCCCACCTCGGACTCATGGGTAACAATCGGGTCGATGGTCCAGGAACTCCAAATTCGAAAGCAGCAAGCTCAGCGAGCCTTCGTGCTGTGTAGCGTGGGGACACTTTTTATCCTCTACGCGACGATTCCCCCGCTCCAGCGTTACGCCGAGAGCACGGTCGACGGATTGCTTTCGGGATCGTCGTCCTCGCTCTCGACCTGGCTCGAGTCGAGCAACCTGATCACTCCCTTTTACCTCGCATTCGCCTGCCTGATCCAGACCCTTCTCTTCCCGCTCTCAGAATCTCTGATCGTCTCGGCAGCGGAGGGTCTCGGGACGTGGGGTCTCTACTGGGTCGCGCTCGGGGAACTCGCGGCTTCGAGCCTGATCTTCCTCGGAGTTCGTGCCTGGCTGGCCCCTCTCCCGAGTCGGCGACCCCACGATCTTGTCAAGATCCAGCTACTCGGCTCCTGCTCGGTCGCCTCGGCGGGTTGGATCTCGGGCTTTCCGCTCGGCCCTCTCGCCTTCTGCCTCGGCTTTTCACCGATGAGCTTTCGCGTCTTCTTCGTCAGCTTGGCTCTCGGCAAAGGGCTGAGCGTCTCGATTCATTCGATTGAGCCACTCGGCTGGGCTCTGCTCACCCTGGTCGGGGTGATCGCACTCCCCGGCCTGGGTCGGGCCGCCCGGCTGCGAATTCGGCCGGTAAATTCAGGATCTGCTCGAGAGAAGCCGACAAAGGTCCGAAGAATCCGAAAGTCGCGTAGTGCTCGGCGCCGCACGGTTGTGTGGCGCCGTCTCGGTCGCATGGCCAGGGGTCGAGGAAGGTGATGACATTGACCAAGCCAATCTCGGAACTGCTCGAGGCCTATCCCAACCTCAAGTCGATCCTCGACGTCAAGCTCCCGCTGATCGCAATCCTGGCGGAGAAGGAGATCGCTCTGAGTCAGGTCCTCGAGCTCGACATCGATAGCGTCATCGTCTTTCACAAACACAACTCCGACCCGATCACGCTGATGGTCAACAATGTCGCGGTCGGGTCGGGCAAGACGATCAAAGTCGGTGACCACTTTGGCCTGCACCTCCGCAATTATTCGCAGGAAAACGTGCTCAAAGCGGTCAGCGGCTAGACGCATCGGCGCTCAACTGATCGAGCGGGGCCGAACTATGACGACTCAATCTCGCAAAAGATGTCCACACCCCCTTCTCACCAGCTAGCCAAGCCGAGATGGGCACCCCCTTTGCCTGCCGATCCGACCCGCTCCCCGACAAAGGGGAACCGGGCTCGTTTTTGTAAGTGCCTTTAAGCAATGCCTTTGTGAATAAGCGCTGACAACGAGACTTCTGGGCAATTCAAAGTGTAAGTGACGTGGCCAAAGGACTTTAGCTTCGAGCGAGGCTGACTCGATTGTCGTTTATATTTTATAAACTGTAAGCGACAAAATGGCTCAGCCCGCCGAACCCCACAGTCCGTGAGCGAACACGATTGGGGTCGTTTTTGAGCGATTCACCCGCCGTCGAAGAACTGACCCGCGCCGAGACCGGGCTCTCCGACGATTTGCCAAAGCTCTTTGAGGAATTCTCGCGCGTGACTACCGAGCTTGCGGCGTCGCACGACGTCCTGCTCGCCGAGGTCGAGGCGCTGCGCGACGAACTCGCCGCGAAGAATCGTCGCCTCGAGCATAAGAAGCGTCTTGAAGCTCTCGGGCGCGTAGCGGCGGGGGTCGCCCACGAGTTTCGCAACCCGCTCGGCGGAATCCGCCTGAGCTGCGAAGCGGTGCTGAAGCGTTGCCATCCCGAAGACGCGAGTCGGGCTCGACTCAAACACGTTCTCACCGCCGTCGACCATCTCAACCGCATCGTTTCTGAGCTCCTGACTTTCACCCGCGACGAACCGGTTCGGCGCGAGTCGACCCGGGTCGAATCGCTCGTCGAGGAGGCGACCCGGGTCGCGTTCGGCAGCGAGCCGAAGGTCGATGTGCACGTCGAAGGGCCGAAGGAGCTCGAAGCCGAGATCGACCGTCACGCTCTGGTTCAAGTTCTCGTCAACCTCCTCCTCAACGCCGATCAAGCTCGGGAGGAGTCGGGCCGCATCGGCATCTGGTGGGGGAGTCGCGACTCAGAGGTATGGATCGAAGTCGCCGACGACGGACCCGGGATCCCCGCCGGCGAGGAGGAACGGATCTTCCTGCCGTTTCACACGCTCCGCGAGGATGGCACCGGGCTCGGTCTCGCGATCTGTCAGACCCGAGTGCACGCGCACGATGGCGAGATCGCCGTCGTCACCGACGCCTGGGGAGGCGGCCCCGACTACCACGGGGCGCGGTTTCGTATCACCCTGCCTCGGGAGGAGCGTTAAATGGCTCGGATCCTCCTCGTCGACGACGATCGGTTTATGCGAACTTCTCTCGCCGACACTTTGAGCGAGGCGGGGCACGATTGCGCCGCGTTTGAATCGGCCAACGAAGCGCTTGCTGCGCTCGACGATTCGGGCTTCGAAGTCGCGATCACCGATCTCAAGATGCCCAAAGTGAGCGGACTCGAGTTCCTCGAGCGCGCGCTCGAGAAGGATCCCCAACTTCCCATCCTCGTGATCACCGCCCACGGCACCGTCGAGACCGCGGTCCAAGCGATGAAGCGCGGCGCCCTCGATTACATTCTGAAGCCGTTCGGTTCTGAGGAGATCTCGGTGCTGGTCGAGCGGGCGCTCGAACACCGTCGACTCGTCGACGAGAACGAAGCGCTTCGCGACGAGCTGAGTCGACGCGACGAACGCGCGATGATCGGAGAGAGTGCCGCCATGGCGGCGGTGCGGGACCGAATCGCCAAGGTCGCCGACTCAGAAGCGACGGTCTTGATTCAGGGAGAGACCGGCTGCGGCAAAGAGCTCATCGCCAA
>CAYZYD010000365.1:0-4919 GCA_964482505.1 uncultured Planctomycetia bacterium
TTCCCGACTCCCTCGAGCGTGTAGTCAAACGCACGCGGCTGACACTCGTCGTAGAGAAGGTCAAGCCGAATCCCCGAGCTCGGGCTCGCGCTGACCGCTTGGTCGACGGCGGCAAGTCGCCACTCAAACGCGACGATCGATCGTTCGGCGAGGAGGTCGTCGTCGGCCGCGGGTATGAGTAACGCCGCGGTTTGCGAGAGTCGGTTGGGAAGCGACCCACTCGAGGGAGACTGATAGTCGTCGAGCTCGATGACTTCGCCGTCGTCGAGGACGAGCCGCGCTTGGAGCGCCACGGGACTAAAGCTCGGGAGTCCGCCATCCGAGGCAGCGAAGTTGAAGTCGACCGAAACGTAGCGGAGTCCCGTCGCGCTCGCCGCAATCGCGATCGTCTCGACCGGACTCGGCCAACTCGCGGGGGCGATCTCCGCTGGCATTCCAAATTCGAAAGAGACCGTCGAACCGTCCGGACTCGACAAGCATTCCGAGGTCACGAGGCGCGATCCACTCACGGGAAGAGAGGTCAAGTTGGATTGGTAGCTCGCCGCTTCGCTCGGATCGAGCACGATGCGGAGTTGATCGAAAGTACCCGGAGTGGGGTTGAGCGCTTGAAAGCGCAGCGCCGACGAGAAGAAGTCGTCGTTGTCGGGCGTGATCGATACGGACTCAATCACCACGGGGCCCGAGGAGCCGTCTAGGGCCGCCGTCACCACGAGCGGTTCCGAGATGGAGTTTGAAGCGAGGACGGTGATGGTCACTGCGTCGAGGGCGAGGAATGTCTCGTCGTCGATCGTCAATGCGGGTTCGAGGTCGAAGACCCATTCGGTGCCGGTTTCGTCGTGGGCCTGTACGCCCCCGTCCAAGTCGAGTTCGCGCACACTCACTCCACTCTGCGACCAACCCGGGGTCGCCATCAGGACAAGGACGGCCGTGACGAGGCCGGCTCGCCCAGCGCAGTTTGAGAAGCTTCGTACCCCTTCCCAAATCACTGCGACCCCGCTCCCGTGTCGACGAAGTCGACCTGCCCCGAGACGAGATTGAGCGGCTGGTCTGGGTTGGTCGAACTAAAGGGGAGCCCATTCGTCACCACAACGTTGGTATCAATCGGTAGTCCCTCTAAGAGGTCGTCGGTGAATTCGAAGAGGACGGGACTCAGTATCTCGTCATCCTGCGGAGGAATGAGCTCGAGCTCCACGACAGGGGTCGGTACCAAAGTCAACGCGAGTGGTGAAAGCCCGGTGATGTCGATCACGGCCGCGACGATAAAGCCATTCTCAAAGCCGGTATTCACCACAAACTCGGCGTTCTCACTATCGAGAGCTGGATCGAGCGAAAGGCCCAGGACTTCGGTTCCGTCGGTGTAGGTCACCGCGAACGAGAAGCTCGAAATGGAACGACCCAGCGTATCGCGAATCGAGAAGGGGGCGACAAACGTCCCGGTATCCGACTCGAGCGTGCCTTGCGGCGCGAGAATCGAAAAGCCCTCGACGATGTCGGTAGTAAAGGTCACCGAACCCGGGACCGCCTGAGCGGGGACCGTTTCCCCGGTCACCGTCACGTTGCGAGAAGCGAGATTGGGAAAGGTGATCGGGACAATGCCCGACTCGGGGAGGTTGGCGAGACCGTCGGCGTCGATAAGCCAAGTGATCTCGAGCACGGGCTCGGGCGTTTCAAAGTTGAGCGTCACCGGATCGTCGAAAATCGACTCGTTGAACTCGTAATCGACAAAGGCAGTGAGCCCACCCGCTTGGCTGTCGACCGAAAGGTCAAAGAGCACGTCGGGGATTTGCGCGGGACTACCTACGAGGGCAACGTCGACCACCGAGAGTATCTCGGGAGGAAAGTCGAGTGCGACCGAGAAGCCAAAAGTGTCGGCCCCGCTGCCCCCGAGGAAGACCGAAGTCTGAAAGGTCGTCGCCTGACCGAGCGAGACGTCGACCTCGACGCCCTCTTGGAGACTGTAGGTAAACGGCTCGACGCCACCGACTCCGGGATCTCCGTCTGGGGAAACCCCCTGGCCGTCGCTCGAGATAGTCAAGCCCGCCGGCAGCGCGAAGGTCTTGGCGACCGCATCGAAGACGACCACGGCAATCGGAACCGCCGAACTGATCGCTTGCGCCGTGTTACCCGGTGCGAGCGCGAAGACCACAAACTGCTGCCCGTTCGGATTGAGCGGCGAGGGTATCACGGGGGCGAGGTTCGGGACAATATCCGCTTCGCTGATCTGAACCCCATCGAGCAGGATGCCGACCGGGGTGTTCCCCTCGCCGAGGTTTTCCGATGGTGCGATCACATGCACGGTGCGCGAAGCGAGCGATGGTAGTCGCTGTTCAAAGCGGTATTGGTTCGTCGTTGGCACCAGATTAACGGCCGAACTCGAACCGGTAGGAAGTTGAAAGACGAGGATCGGCTCGTCCGATTCGACGAGAAGTACCGGGAAGCCGGTGAGCGAACCGTCGAGACAGCTCGAGTTCGAATTGAAATCGAGTAGCGAACCCGGGTCGAGGTCGACAAAGTCACAGATCGAATCGGCCTGGAGCGAATCGGGATCGCCCTTCCCTCCGGCGCCAAAGACGGTGCGACTGATCGTGACGAGGTCGGTGCCCGAGTCAGTCAAGATCCTGAGTTCGTAGAGCTCGCTCGGATCGGTCGGATCTTCGACAAAAGGAGCGACGATGGCTTGGCTGCCCCAACTCGTGGTCGGGGGAATCTGGAGCAGTTGTTCTTCAGTCCCGCTGAAAACTCCGACGGGATCGGAAGCGGTGATGAGACTACCGCTCAGATCCGAACTCGAGGTGATGACGAGACTCTCGCCGCGATCGAGGGGGAGCGGGGTCACGGTGGCCCCCGTGCCAACATTGACTGGAATACCGTCGGGGCCGACGAGCTGACTCAGCGCTTGGCTAATGAATGTGATGCTCGTGTTGTCTTCTCCGGCGACCACGATGATCTGCGAAGGATCGCCATCGGTTTGAAACCGGTTGATCGTTCGGTACCGAGTTCCCAACACCGACTCGGGGAGCAATAGGAAGCTCCCCTCAGCAGTGCCCAACGGGCTCAGAGTAAGCGCCGAAGCGGCGTCAACCGTGAGGTTCAGCGTCTGAGCGCTCGTCCCCGCGAAGCCACCGATCGCTATCTGCGGGGAGCTGGATGAATAGGGGACCGACTCGATCGAACTCCCCACCCGGATGTTCGCAACGCCGGAGCTGCCGCTCGCGACCACGACCGCGCTATCGGGTCCGATCAAACTCGTCGGCAAGAGAAAGCTCACACCGGCCGAGTCCCCTTCGGGGGGCGTCACCATCGCACTCGGCACTTCTTCGCCACTCGCGTCGGGCGGACGCGTGAACTCGAAGTTCGTAACAAGCCGACCCGGAGGAACCGAAGAAGAGTCGAGAAACGTGCCCTCGATAACAAAGGGATCGACTCCTTCGACATTGATGGTGAGGGCGTAGTCGGTGCGCACGTCGACGCTCGGGCTGAGGACGCAGAAGTTGTTCTCATTGAAGATAAAGATCCGGTAGGTGCCGGTCGGCGGCGTAGTCCCCTCGGGCCACGCGATACTTTCGATCCCCCCGCCATCGTCGCAATCGGAGGTAATCTGGAATTCAGCTCCGAGGGCTCCCATTCCATCTTGAACGAGGGTCGTTCCCCCGCCGTCGGGAACTTCGAGGACCAGATTGAGATTGGCGGGCACGGTCTCGTCGACTTCAGTCGCCGAATCCCAAGTCAAAACGACTTGGATCTCACCAACTTCCGCGACCGGTCCCGAGTCGAGCTCGATAATCGGGATGCCGTCGGGGGTCGGGTTGGCGGAGACAAAGTCGCTCACTCGCCCCGCGAGATCGCGGACGCCAAAGACCCAGACGAGATTGGTAATACTGTCGGGAATTTCGGTGGCCAGGGTGATGACGATGCGGGCGGCTGATGCCGGGCTCGCCAGCGTCACGACGAAGTGCCCCGACGCACCTTGCACACCAAAAAACACCTGATCGAACAACTCGCCGTTCGTGGTGCTGATTTCGACGACAAAGCTGCCCCCTTCGATCAGCTCGTCGGGGACGGAGAGGGCGAGCTCGGTAGCCAAGATTCGGTCGGGATCACCCGAGACCGGCGGGAGGCTTTCGGTCTTGAGCTCAAACGAACCAACATTGAGCGATTGGGAGACGCGCGCGATGACCGTGAAGATCGGAAAGAGGCTACCCGACGAGCTGCTGCCCGAGGAGAGCGCAACGATTCCCACCACTCCCGAACCGCAGCCGACGAGGCCGGCGAAGAGAAGCGCGATCAAACTTCGAGTTAGAAATCGCTCCCAGGACTTCGGAGCGGCGTCCTCGTGAATCTGCATTTTCATCGCTCCGACTCCTTTGCGAGCAGGGTGTAACTGCGCTCGATGTTCTGGCGATCCGTGACGATGAGACGGATCCACTCCGCTGGGTTCGTGAGCGAGAAGGGTAACTTCTGGGCTCGGTAAACGAGTCCTCGATCGTCCTCTCCCACTTCGGTAAAGACTCCCCCACCTGTCACCTGATCCCCGACGACCACGCGAAAGTCTTTGGGACCGATGTCGTAGGTTCCGACAACAAGAAAGTCGACCCAAGCTCGAGTTCCCTCTCGCACGACTTGATACCCCTCTTCGGGGATATAGATCACCGTGTCGAGTCCATCCCCGCGGACGAGGACATCGGACTTACTTCGGAGGAGTTCCTTCGCTTGGTCCGCCGCGAGCCGTCCCACTTCCTCTTCGACTTGGACTCGGGTGCGATCGGTGCGCCGAGCGAGATGAGTCGGAAACCAGACGAAGTTGAGTAAGACGTCCGACCAAGAGTCGACGCGCTTCATGAAAGGCAGCGCGACTCTCGGAATCGGGTAACTGAACGATACCAGCCGCGAACGCTTATCGGTGAGACCGCCACGCGCCT
>CAYZYD010000366.1:0-4909 GCA_964482505.1 uncultured Planctomycetia bacterium
CGAGATCATCCTCGATCGTCTCGGCATAAAACTCGCTCAATAGCCTGAGTTGTGCTCCGGTCTGGTACTCACCCGTGTTGATGAAATAGGGTGTCGATCGACCGCTCTTCGTCGTAAAGTCGCCAAACTTGAGCACGCCGGCGCCGACCATGAAGTCGACAAACTCGGCCTTGCGCGCGTCGTCCACGGCGTTCCCGTTCCAATCAACAAAACCACAACCACTCGACCCCTCGGTAAAACGGAACCACCGTCAACAGCACCAACGTCAACGAGACCTCAGGGTTTGACCAGGTCGCTGGAATTGACAGGGTCAGAGGGGCCGGGTATCCAACAGACGGCAAAGGAGCGCGCGGTGCAACCCTATCTCGATCTTCTCACTGAAATATTTGACCGGGGCCTCGTCCGTGAAGACCGGACGGGAACGGGCACCCGCAGCCTCTTCGGCCGGCAGCTGCGCTACGATCTCGGTCTCGGCTTTCCGCTCGTCACCACCAAGAGGGTGCACTTCAAATCCCTCGTCCACGAGTTGCTCTGGTTTTTGCGCGGCGAAACCAACATCGGTTATCTGCGCGACCACGGCATCAAGATTTGGGACGAATGGGCGGACGAGAAGGGCGAGCTCGGGCCCGTGTACGGATCGCAGTGGCGATCCTGGCCCGGTCCCGACGGACAGACTTACGACCAGATTGCCCGGGTCATCGACGATCTCAAAGAGAACCCCAATTCAAGACGCCACATTGTCAGCGCTTGGAACGTGGCCGAGGTCGATGACATGGCGCTGCCCCCCTGCCACACTCTGTTTCAGTTTTATGTCGGGGAGGGTCGTCTCTCGTGCCAGCTCTACCAGCGCTCGGCCGACGTCTTTCTCGGAGTGCCGTTTAACATCGCCTCCTACTCGCTGCTCACGATGATGATCGCCCAAATCACTGGCTACCAACCCGGCGAATTCATCCACACCTTTGGCGACGTCCACCTCTACCTCAACCACGAAGAGGCGGCCAAGACTCAACTCGCGCGCGAGCCCTATCCGCTTCCAACCGTCCGGCTCAATCCCGAGATTCGAGAGATCGATTCGTTTACCTTTGGCGATATCGTGCTTGAGAATTACCAGTATCATCCCGCGATCAAAGCCGCGATAGCGGTCTAGTTGATATGCGAATCAACTTTGTCGTCGCCACGAATCGAGTCGGCACCATTGGAGTCGACGGTCGGCTGCCCTGGCACCTCCCCGCCGATCTCAAACACTTTAAGAAGCTCACGCTCAACGCTCCGATCGTCATGGGTAGAAAGACCTTTGAATCGATCGGCCGCCCGCTCCCGCAGCGCCAGAACATCGTCTTGACCCGTGATCCCAGCTTTCGGGCCGAAGGTGTCGAGATCGTTCACGATAAGCCGGCAGCGCTCAAAGCAGCCAGGGCCGCGCCCCAGCTCTTTGTTATCGGGGGAGCTGAGATCTACCGACTCTTCCTCGACGATGTCGATCGGATCTACCTGACGCGGGTCGATTCGGATCTCAAAGGTGACACGTTCTTCCCGCTCGAGTGGCTCGAACGTTTCAAGGTCACTCAAACCGAATCCCACCCAAAGGACGAGCGGCATGAATTCGCGTTCACGTTTGAAACTCTTGAGGTCGCCGAGTGAATCGCGCTGACAAAGCAGAACGCATCGAGAGCATCCTGGCCGACCTTTACCCCGATCCGCCCGTGCCACTCGATCACCGCGACCCGTATACGCTGCTCGTCGCGGTCTTGCTCTCGGCGCAGACCACCGACGCTCGCGTCAACCTCGTCACCCCCGACCTCTTTGAGCGCGCCCAGACACCCGAGGCGATGGCAGAGCTCTCGGTCGAAGAGATCCAGTCGTTTATCAAGACCTGCGGACTCGCCCCCGCGAAAGCGAAGGCGATTCGAGGCCTCTCCGAAATCCTCGTCCGCGAACACGGCGGCCGGGTACCCGACACTTTTGAAGCGCTCGAGGCGCTCCCCGGCGTGGGTCACAAAACCGCCTCGGTGGTGATGGCGCAAGCCCATGGCGTTCCCGCCTTCCCCGTCGACACTCATATTCACCGACTCGCGGCCCGCTGGGGGCTTTCAAACGGCAAATCGGTCGAACAGACCGAGCGCGATCTCAAAAAGGTCTTCCCCGAATCGAGCTGGAACCGTCTGCACCTGCAGATAATTTTCTTCGGGCGAGAATACTGCCCCGCCCGTGGCCACGATCTCTCGAGCTGCCCGGTCTGCTCTTGGGCCGCCACTAAGAAACGAATCCGCGAAGAAGCGCTCAAGAACGCGAGCAAGAAGTCGACGGCCAAGAAATCGAGCTCGAACAAGTCGAGGAGCAAGAAGCGGACGAAGAGCAAAGCACGGGGGTAGCGCGTCGAGCGAACTCGATCAGCTTAAGAGAGACCCCCTGCTCACCCTCGCCCCGATCTGGCATGCAGCGTGGCTTTGGACCGGCGGTGACGTCGGGGCTCATTTCTCGACTCGTCGCCGACCAACGCCGACCTACCGACTGGGCGCGCTGCCAAATGGGGGTATTCAGCGCCGGGACCAGAATTTTTGGATTCTGAGTCACAAGAGGGGGTGATCGGTCCCCCTCTATGGTGGAAGTGTGAACGGGGCTCAAAAGCGGGACACCCTCCCCGCGCGACCCCGTGTTCCCCCTCTCGTCGCAGGAGGCTGAGCGTGGTGCTCAGCCTCTTTTTTTGTGCCCATAGAAACCGGCCCCCCGAGTGTTATCTTTCGTCGGCCCACTCGAAGCGCTGAGGTTACCGGTCATGGACACGCTCTCCCCGACAATTCGCGACTTTGCCGAGACGATCCGCGGCGCGGGCGGCCGCGCGCTTTTGGTCGGAGGCTTCGTGCGCGACCGGTTGCTCGGACGAGAGTCGAAGGACTACGACTTCGAAGTCTACGGGCTTGAGATGGACGAGCTCGAGCGGGTGCTTTCGCGTTTTGGGGAGGTCATCACCGTCGGTCGTGCGTTTGGCGTGCTGCGCGTCAAAGGGTTCGACATCGATTTTTCCGTGCCGCGCAAAGACAACAAAATCGGCAAGCTCCACACCGACTTTCGCTGCGAGTTCGATCCCCACATGAGCTTCGACGAGGCGGCGCGCCGCCGCGATCTCACGATCAACAGTATCGGCTGGAACCCACTCACCGGAGAGTACCTCGATCCCTACCGAGGTCGCGAAGATCTTGCGCACGGTCGGCTGCGCGCCACCGATCGAGCGACCTTTGAAGAAGATCCACTCAGAGCCGTACGCGTCGCGCAGTTCCGGGCTCGATTTGAACTCGAGCCAGACCCCGAACTCGTCGCGCTCTGTCGCGAAGCCGACCTCGACGATCTCTCGGGGGAGCGGCTCTGGGACGAATTCAAAAAGCTGCTTCTCAAGAGCCGACGGCCTTCACTCGGGTTTGAATTCTTGAGGGAGGCCGAGCTCTTGCGATTCTTCCCCGAACTCGAAGCGCTCGACGGTTGCGAGCAAGATGCGATTTGGCACCCCGAGGGTGATGTCTGGGTACACACACTGATGGTTCTCGACGAGGCCGCGGCCTTGCGAATCGGCGACGAAGAGGAAGATCTCGTGTTGATGTTCGGCGCGCTCTGTCACGACTTTGGCAAACCCGCGACCACCTTTGTCGACGACGACGGTCGCGTCCGCTCCCCAAACCACGAGGCGGTCGGCGAGGCGCCCACGCGCGAGTTCATGGCGCGGATGCGCGCGCCGCACCGACTCACCGACCGCGTAGTCGCGCTCGTCGTTTACCACCTCGCTCCCGCGATGCTGCCCCGCCAAGGGGCGACTCCGCGGGCGTACAGACGCCTCGCGCGCAAACTCGGAGAGGCCGACGTATCGATCGAGCTGCTGGCGCGCGTGGCGCGAGCGGATCACTTTGGCCGACACACACCCGACGCCCTCGCGCGCGAAAATCCTTCGGGCGAGGCCTTTCTCGAGCGCGCGCGGGAACTCGCGGTGGAAGCGAAACCCGATCCCGACGTGGTCCTCGGGCGCCATCTCATCGAACGCGGCCTCAAGCCCGGGCGCCACTTCCGCCCGATCCTCGACCGTTGTCGCGAAATTCAGGATGAAACCGGACTCAGAGAAGTCGAGGCGATCCTCGAGCTCTACGCTCGAGAGTTTGGTCCGCTCTCCCAACCCCCCACGTAGAAGGTCCCCCTCGCAAAAGTCTCAAGAACTCGAGCCGTGGAGTGGGGAAGATCTTCGGTTTGCGTTATGGTGTCGCTCTTTACGTGCTCGCGAGCA
Organism: uncultured Planctomycetia bacterium; assembly: GCA_964482505.1. Taxonomy (GTDB): domain Bacteria; phylum Planctomycetota; class UBA8108; order UBA1146; family JAJFFE01; genus CAYZYD01. Next base: position 4,268 of record CAYZYD010000366.1, read on the forward strand.
GCCTCTCTCAGGTAGCGATCGCGATTCACCACGATCTTAAATGCGAATTCCGAGAAAGACTCCCGATGGTTCGTAACCGTTTTGCACACCGACTCGGCTCGGCTTTTCTGGCGATCACTTTGGCCCTCGGCTGTTCGAGTTCTTCTGAGAAATCGTCCGACCCCACCTCGGCAGATTCGAAGTCAGCGGAGCCGACTTCGCAGCCCGCGACCAGCCAACCCAGCTCGGCCGCCGCGAGTTCGCAGCCCGCGCCCCAGCATCCTTTTGTGGCGGCGATCGAGAAGGTTCATCGGGCCGACCGTTGGAATCAGGAGAAGGCATTCAAAGCCAATATCCATGTCGTTTTCGGTGGCAAAGATGCTCTCGTTGGTTCGTTGACGATGACGACCGACGCGAGTAAGTCGCGGATCGAGACTCGCGAAGGAACGATCCTCGTCTTTGATGGCGAAAAGGCGTGGGTTTCGCCCGCTTCCGCCGAACTTCCGCGCGCGCGGTTTCATCTCCTGACCTGGCCCTACTTCATCGCGGCCCCGTACAAGTTTGACGACCCCGGGACCGAGATCGAACCCCTCGGCGAGATCCCGCTCAAGACGGGGCAAAACCTCCCGGCGGCAAAACTCACCTTCAAGTCGGGAGTCGGGG
>CAYZYD010000367.1:0-4902 GCA_964482505.1 uncultured Planctomycetia bacterium
TCAACTCGAGCGGCGTGGTCCCCACCCTCGCCAACTGCACTTTCCGGTCGGACCTTTAGAGGACTGTAACGGATGCTCGGGTACCAACTCGCCCTCCCTCGACCACACAGTCGAAGCTTGCGCCACCTTAACCACACAGTCGACTAACAGACTGGGCGGCTGGTACTGATCCCGCCTCGATTCTCGCTATTCTCTTTTCCAAATGCTTCCGTCGATTCTACTCCTGTCGGAATTGCGAACATCCCGATCGTCGCCAATCAAACCCGCCTCCGATTCTTTTTGTGGACTAAACCGAGGCAAATGGTGCCGGTCTTTTTAAAACCGGAAGAGCCCAGACTTTCTAAGAGAGAATGCTCCACCTGAACTCGGTGTCGACTCGACCCACTTCGCAGGTACGGCAGGACTTCTTTGGGAGTCGAAGTCTTCAATTGTGTCACGACCGCAGACACTTGGATAAAGAATCTGCGCGGTTTTCTTCAACGCGGGTAAGGAACCCAAGAGAATCAAAGAGAAGCCTTGTCGAGGCAAGTCCAAATCTGCACGATACACTCGGGTCAATAAGGCGAGGAGAACGCGGCTGCGGCTCGTGGGCGCTCTTGAGTTGAAGCGGGGCGAAGCCCCGCGCCTCAGCCTCAATGCAACGCACCGCGAAGGCGAACGGGTTGGGCATACCCGGAAGTCTCCCTTTCTCCTGAACCGACAAATGAGCTGAGTTTGCCTTAGCAGCCTGCCCGAAAAACTGCTTTCGTGCCCCCCGGAGACCAGTGCGTCCGGCGATCGAAGACGTATTGGTCATACTTGGAGGTTTCGCGGGGGGCGCTGGGCGAAGGAAGCTCTGCCTCCCGCGCGGAATGAGTTTTTCGGGCGGGCTGTTAGGCCAACGAGCCATGCGTCAGAGGGCTTACGTCGATAGGAGTGGGTCGGCCGATGAATCAGAATTTCCGCAGTTGGATCCGTGGATGGTTGGTGGTGGTGCTACTGCCGGCCACGATTGCCGCTCAATCGCACTTTACTCGCGGTGACGTCTCTGCCGATGGCAGCATCGATATCACCGACAGTACCGTCCTGCTAAATTATCTCTACGACGACGGGGAGGAGCCGGTCTGTCTCGACGCCTGTGACTACAATGATGATGGTACTCTTAGCGTGCTCGACGTGATTATGATTCTGCAAGGGGCCTTTAACGGGGGCAACCCACCCGCCGCCCCCTATCCCGAGTTCGAAGCCGACCCGACCCTCGACCTCCTCTCGTGCAAACCTTTCGAACTCTGCACCGACGTCACGGTCGATACGACTTGGTCAAATGATCTTACCTATGTTCTCGCTTCCACAGTCTTTGTCGCGAGCGGCGCCACCCTGACGATCGAACCCGGTACGACGATCTTCTGTGAGCTGAATGGACACCTTATCGTCGAACCTGGGGGCGTGTTGATCGCCGACGGCGCGGAAGATCGACCGATCGTCTTTACAAGCGGTAAGGATCCCGGCGAGAGGAAGCCTGGAGATTGGGTGGGGATTTGGCTGCTTGGGAATGCCGCCAACAACTTTACGGGCGGCGTCGGAAACTATTTTCTCTTTGACCACGGGGGAGGTTCGAGCCCGGATAATTTTGAGTCGAGCGGCACTCTTCGCTTTGTTCGCATCGAGTATGCGGGTCAACCGTTGGCTCCCTGTTGCCCACCCGCCGCCCTGTTTCTGGGAAGCGTCGGGGAAGGGACGGTGGTCGACCATCTCCAGATCTCCCAATGCCGGAGAACTGCTCTCGAAATCCACGGTGGCCTCGTCTCTATCCGGCGAGTGCTCCTGACCGAGGTTGGCGACAACGGGCTCGACGCGAGTTTTGGCTGGCAGGGAACCGCGCAGTTCTTCGTGGTTCGGCATCGCCTCGAGGCTGAGGGTCGCGGGATTGAGCTCGACAATGAAAATGTCGGTTTTAATGCCGTGCCCAGGACGCAGCCCCTGATGAGCAACTTTGTGCTGCTCGCCATTCCGAGCAACGATAGCGGAATTGTGGTTCGTCGAGGGGCGGCCGGTTCGATCTCGGGGGGAGTCGTCGAGGGCTACGACAATGCGGGAATCGATGTCGACGACGTCGAAACCACCGCCCACTCGCAGCTCTGTCTGCAAGGCCTCGCCTTCTTCGACGTCGGAGAAGTCGCAGAGCTCGACGACGACGAGCAGAATCTCGTTTTCACCTCGGTCGATCTGTTTGCGTCCCAATGTGGTGCGGGCAATGCGCCGTCGGGTAACTTCGAGTCACCGGAGTCACTCGTCGCGAGCCCCTTTGACGAGACCGATCCAAATTTCCTCGTGGTCGACGAGATCGACCTCTTACCGAGTTTCAACCCGACGCTTTTCTTTCCCGGGCTTGAGCCCGTGAACTATCGCGGAGCGATCGATCCGAATGGAGTCGACTGGACCCAAACGGGTTGGACAAGCTTTGCCACTCCATAGGCTCGAATCTCTCGCGTGATATAAAGGCACGGCCAGTTACCGGTTATCGGAACGGCGCTCTCGCAACGAAGGGCGAGTTCGAGTTCCGTATCTGTCGCGAGTCGCACGCTCGTGCGCTCGCCTGTAGTCGGCATCGCGAATTGGCATAGCCAACATCTTTCAATTCAGAGCTACACCCCGCTCTCGGCTCGACCGAAAACCCGGTATCGGGTCAGGTTTGGAGACTCAAGAGTCGCGCGAGGAGAGCTCATGCCGAATTTGGAACGGTTTTGGTCGACGATCGAGATGTGTCGATCCAGTCTCAAGCAGGGCGAGGACCTCGCCGGGGTGATCGTAGCCCACCTCGAGAAGGGTTCTGCGAGCGAGATATTCGACTTCCAAGTCGCCTTTGATGAATGTCTCACTCAGGCCTATCGCTGGGATCTCTGGGGGGCGGCGTATATCATCAACGGTGGCTGTTCGGATGACGGATTTGATTACTTCTTGGGCTGGTTGATCGCCCAGGGCCGAAGCACCTTTGAGGCCGCCCTCGACAATCCCGAGCGGCTGGCTGAGATCATCGAGCCCGGTACCGAAGCGGACTACGAAGCGATGTGGTATGTCGCGAGTCGAGCCTACGAAGGACGTACTGGCAAAGAAGATTTCTACGAGCAGTTACCGACTTCGATCCGGGGCCAGGTGCGGGGCGCCGAATGGGCCGAGGAAGACCTCCCCCAGCTCTTTCCCAAACTGACGGCGAAGTTTGTGCTCTGAGCTGTAAGCACACTGAGACGCCGAGCTATGAGAGCGGGTCAACCGGGGCGTTAGCTTCGTCTTATTGAACCTGCTTGCGTCACTTCCTCTTCATTAGGCATAAAAGTCGGCCCGCCAAATCTACGGGTCTCAGGGTCCGACCCGAAATCGCTGGTAACTGGGGCTCTTTAGGTCTCGACTCGCGCTTTATGAGCGGCTGCTACATCGTCACTGCATTCTGAGTCAGTGATTTGTAGGACAGCGACAACCCCCACTCACAATTCCATGACAATTCATGCTATTCTAAGGGGTTTGCTCGGTAGGGACGCGGGCGGATCTTGCCCTTAACCCTCCGCACAGCACTTTTAGGCCCCCACCTGGCTCCCCATATGAAAGTTCTCCGATGACTCGTTGCCTCGCGCTTGTTTCGCTCGTGATGTTCTCCGTTTGGGTGCCGCTCGGCTGTTCGAGCGGCGGAGGGTCCTCGTCGTCCTCAGCGACCGCCACGCGGATCGAGATCGATTCGGAGCAGAACTTTTCGAACGATACCGAGTTCTTTGATTGGCAAACCGAAGCGACCAACGCTCGAATTCAGTTCCGCGTGCGGGGTTTCCAGCGCGGCAGTTGTCGAGTTCGAGTCTTTGATGGCTCTGGGAGTGAGATCTACGATGTCCTCTACTTTTATTGGGATAACATTTATGTCATCGGTCCCGACGAGTACATCGATATCGGCTTCACTGATACAGGGTCGCCAGGACTCTGGACCGTGCAACTCGACTATGCCGATTTCACGGGGCACGTCTATTTGATCGGCGATGATATCTCGAGCGTTCCCCCCGAAGTCATTCCTCCCGGAAGCGAACCTTCGGCCATCCTCGATCCGAACTTTGGGGATGCCGGAAGATCGACCTATAGTACCGGGACGACTTACGGCGCTGACGTTACCGAGGACAGTCTCGGTCGACTCCTCGTGGTGGGAACCGTTCTAAACTCAAACGGGCAGCGCAACGTGGCAGTTTGGCGCCACCTCGACAATGGCAACATCGATCCGAATTTTGGCAACAACGGGATCTTCGTACTGACGGGGCTCGCCAACGCCGGCGGGCGCGGGGTGGCGGTCGATCTCAATAACCGTGTCTACGTAACCGGCTGGGCGCTGTCGGGGGCCGGGGACCTCAACCTGATCGTCCTCCGGCTGAGTAATCAAGGATTACTCGACGCGACGTTTGGAATCGGCGGTACGGTTGGTTTTGATAGTGCGGGTCAGGAAGACACCGGTCGAGCCATTCGTGTCGACAGCCTCGGGCGAGTTGTCGTCGCGGGCGACACGAGGCTGGCCGATAATAGCGCCGGCAACGTCCTCGTGATTCGGCTCGATTCGAACGGGAATCCCGATAACAGCTTCTCAACCGACGCCGTTGCCGAGACGACCGATTCGACCGATCGCTGTTCGGATCTGACTCTCGACTCGCTCGACCGGCCTATCGTCGTCGGCGAGCGCGGTACCAACGTCGCCGTTTGGCGCTTTGGTGGCAATGGCACCGCCGACGGAACTTTCGGCAGCGCGGGCTTCGCTTCGGGTCCGGCCCTCGGCCCTAACGAAGAGCGCACTGGACTCGGGGTTGCCATCACTCCAGCCGACCAGTCGATTGGAGACTGCGGCATCCGAGTGGTGGGCATGGGTGACCACGAGCTCGCGGTTAGGAAGTTAACGTC
>CAYZYD010000368.1:0-4889 GCA_964482505.1 uncultured Planctomycetia bacterium
GAGGCCAAGGAGCTCGTCGAGAGCGCCCCCAAGGCGGTCAAGGAAGGTGTCTCCAAGGAGGAGGCCGACAAGCTCAAGGAGGAGCTCGAGTCCGCCGGAGCAACCGTCGAGCTCGAGTAGCGAGCCCGGATCAGATCGACCTGAGACCTGGCTTTCCTGTCCGGAAAGCCAGGTATTTTTCTTTGAAGTGACGCGAAGCACTGTTACAGTCCGCCGTTTGCCATTAAAGTCAAGCCCTTGTAAGTGTCCCAGACGGGATTCTGAGGTGTTGATTTTTGGTTGGCGGCGGTCTTTCGTTGATTTTGCGTTTGGTGATTTCGAGTTTGGTGATTTCGAGTTTGGTGATTTCGAGTTTGGTGGTGCGCGCTATTCTGCACCCGGCAAGTTGAGGTGGCCGGGCTAGGAGACTCCTCGATTCCGCTTCCCTTCCCGGCAAGAGGAGAGAGCCGAGACCTCTCAGAAGGTTCAAACTGCTAGGAGGAATACTCCTCAAGGCGGTGCTTTTTGTGAACGATCTCTCGGAGTCTAGCTAGAACACATTTTCTGACGGCTTCCTCTTACGCGCGCACAACGACCTCACCGACCGTACTCGATCAGTGCGGTACTACGCCTGCTCCAAAATCTTCGGTAGGCCCGCGGCGACAACACCGCGCACTGTGTAGCGGACGAGATTTGCGAGCTTCCTGCGGTCGTAGCGATCTCACCCTGCGAGGACAATCCCTAGCTCGTGTACCCAGGCGAGGGGCTAGGATTTTAGCTGAACCTAGAGCTTGAATCCGGATACCGACCAAGAACTCCCCTGGTGCCGCGTGTCTCAGGCTTCGCGCCACCTACATTGCGCCCCATACACTAGCCGATCTCGCCGGTACTTCTTATAAAGCTCGCTCGGTTGGTGAGCTTCCCGTAAGCGAGCGTTTGTTGGGGCGAAATCAGTTGCTGAGTCGAGTGCGGCCTCTGTCCTATTCTTGCTCTGTAGATTCTCCTTTTTGTTTGGATTGATTCCACGCATTTCTGTTCACCGGACGGAGTTCGGAAACAGAGGTTTTCAAGCCGACTCGGACGAGGTGCCCGCCTCTCGATTGCCCGTGCCCGATTGCTAGTCTTCCGAGGAGTACTAGTGCCCGGGGAGTTTGGTGGTGTTGAGGCCCGCTCCTCGTGGCTCCCGGAGACGACCGTTGAGCCAATTGCTGACCTGCCGAGCGGGCCGAATTTCGCCGCTGATAGTTCGGGAAAGACGAATTTCCGACCCTGATCATCAACAACTGCTAGCGCAATATGCCGCGTCCCTTGTCGCGAAGGACGGCTTTGGCAATCCATCCCATCTTCGGAATGCCGACCCCAGTGCAGTGGGGCTGGAATTGACCGAGGGCCTGGGATTGACTGCCGGGCTGAGATTGACTGGCTGGCTGAGATCGAATGGGCCCGAACCTAGCGCCCGATCGCGAGCTGCAATTCGTGATAACTCGAGTAGTAAAGGGGTGATTCTTTAATGGATCGACTCATCACGTACAACCGACCCGAAAAGACCTTTGGCTTCGGCCTTGGGGCCGTCGAGATTCCGAATCTGATGGAGCTTCAGATTCGTGCGTACGATCAATTCCTCCAAAAGGATGTGCACTGGAGTGATCGTGACAATCTCGGGCTCGAAGCGATCTTGCAGGAGATCTTTCCCATCGAGTCCTATGACAACAAGATCTCGCTCGAATACATCGGGTATGAGCTCGGTCGACCCCGCTATTCGACCGACGAATGTCGCCAGCTCAAGCTGACCTTTGGCGCGCCGTTTAAGCTTCGGCTGCGGATGGTCAAAGAGAGTGAATCGATCGAAGAAGAGGTCTACCTCGGTGAAATCCCGCTGATGATCGGCGGCGGGGAATTCATTATCAATGGGGCAGAGCGGGTCATCGTCAGTCAGCTTCACCGGTCGCCTGGGGTCGATTTCTCAGAGGAGATTCACGCTTCGGACAAGCGCTTGCACGCCTGTCGGATCATTCCCGAGCGGGGCTCTTGGATTGAATTCAACGTCTCCAAGAAGGACACGCTTTCGGTCCGGATCGATCAATCGGGCAAGTTTCCGGCAACCATGCTCCTCCGTGCCATGGACGAGATTTACTCGCTCGACGCGGCCCTGCTCGAGCTCTTTTATCCGCTCGAAACGATCAAGGTCGGATCGCTGCGATCGATCAATAAACTGCTTGGAACCGACGAGGAAGAGGGCGCGCGCACCGGTCGCGTAACTGCCGAAGACATCGTCGACGCCGAAACGGGCGAAGTCCTGCTCGAAACGGGTGAAGTTTTTACCGAGACCTTTCTGACCGCTTTCTTCGGCGACGAAATGGAAGCCAAGCGCGGGGGTAAGGGCCAATTTCGGGTCCTGCCTGAGAAGTTTGATCCACTGATTCTCAAGACGCTCAAGGAGGATCCCTCCAAGGATCACGAGGAAGCCGTGGTCCGGATCTACCAGCGCTTGCGTCCCGGTAACCCTCCCCAGGTCCAGAAGGCCAAAGAGCTCTTCTTCGACAAGTTCTTCAATCCCAATAAGTATCGTCTCGGTCGGGTCGGCCGTTTTCGGATCAACCGGAAGTTTCGTCTCGGTATCCCCGAGTCCGAGCAGACGCTTCAGGCTGAAGACGTGCTCGAGTCGATCTCGTACATCCTTAACTTGCGGCTGACGAACGGCGAGGTCGACGATATTGACCACCTCGGTAACCGTCGAGTCCGCACGATCGAAGAGCTGGCCGGAGAGGAGCTGCGCAAAGGGTTCCTCAAGCTCAAGCGGACGGTTCAAGAGCGAATGTCGATCATGGAGCTCGAAAACCTCTCGCCGCGCAGCGTGATCAACTCAAAGACGATCTCCTCAGCTATCGAGTACTTCTTCGGGCGTGGCGAACTCTCGCAAGTCGTCGACCAAACCAATCCGCTCTCCCAGCTCACGCACGAGCGACGCCTCAGTGCGCTCGGCCCGGGGGGACTCAACCGGAAGCGCGCGGGCTTTGAGGTTCGCGACGTCCACATTTCACACTACGGCCGGATTTGTCCCATCGAAACCCCGGAGGGTACGAATATTGGATTGATCTCAAGCCTCTCGGTCTTCTCGACGATCGACGAGTACGGCTTCATGATCACGCCCTACTTCCCAGTCGTCGACGGCAAGGTGAAGAACAAGATGGAAGACATCGTCTTCCTGCGGGCCGACGAAGAGGAGTCCGAACTCGACGGCGAAAGTGGCATGGTCGAGAAGTTCATCGCCCCGGGGGACACTCGGATCGACGAAGAAGGCAACTTCCTCGATCAATTGATCCTCGCCCGTAAGGACGGCGAATTCTCCATGGTTGAGCCGTCCCAAGTCATGTACATGGACGTCAGTCCGCTCCAGATGATCGGGGTGTCCGCGGCGCTGATTCCGTTCCTTGAGCACAACGACGCTAACCGGGCGCTCATGGGCTCAAACATGCAGCGCCAAGCGGTGCCGCTAGTGAGGACCCAACCTCCCCTGGTTTCGACGGGGATGGAAAAGTATGTCGCCCGCTACAGCGGCATGCTCCTCAAGGCGAAGAAGGCCGGAACCGTCGATTACGTCGACGCCTCGAAGGTTAAGATCGGTGACGATGTCTACGAACTTCGCAAATACCAAGGCCTCAACGAACGCACCTGCTTGAATCAGCGTCCGCTGGTCAAGCTTGGTGAAAAGGTCGAGGCGGGCCAAGCGATCACCGATGGAGCGGCCACGCGGGGCGGGGTCCTCGCCCTGGGATTCAATGCGCTCGTCGCCTTCATGAGTTGGGACGGCTACAACTACGAAGACGCGATCATCGTCAGCGAGAAGCTCGTCCGCGAAGACGCCTACACCTCGGTCCACATCGACGAGTTCGAGATCGAGATGCGGGAGACCAAGCTTGGCCGAGAAGAGTTCACTCGAGACATTCCCAACGTCTCCGAGCGGATGCTCAAGAACCTCGACGAAACCGGGGTTGTCCGCACCGGTACGCGGGTCCAGCAGGGCGATATCCTCGTCGGTAAGGTTGTCCCTAAGTCGAAGAGTGAACTGTCACCCGAAGAGAAGCTGCTGCACGCTATCTTCGGTCGAGCTGGCGAGGACGTGAAAAACGAATCGCTTACGGTGCCGTCCGGAGTTCAGGGAGTTGTCATCGGGTCGAAGCGCTTTTCGCGCCGGTCCGCCTCCGCCTCCGACGACCGTAAGTCGCAAAAGGAGCAGATCGCCCAGCTCGAAGAGGACACTCACGACCAGATTATGGTGGAGATCGAAGGTCTCCTCGGCGATCTCAAGAATATTCTCGGCGAATCACCGCGCGACCCGAACACCGGCAAGGTCTTCAAGACCGAGGTCCTCTACGAGAGCAAAAACGTTCATGCGGTCAAGATCGCGTTGAACCCCGAGTACTTCCTGACCGGGCAAAAGAACAAAGACCAAGAGATCAAAGATGTGCTTCGCGTCCGTCTCGAAAAGATGGAAGCACTCGAGGATATGAAAAACCGCGAGATCAATCGACTGACCCGGGGCGACGAGTTGCCGCCCGGGGTTATCGAGATGGTCAAGGTTTACGTAGCCACGAAGCGCAACCTCTCGGTTGGCGACAAGATGGCGGGCCGACACGGTAACAAGGGGGTGATCTCCAAGATCTTGCCTCTCGCCGATCTTCCCTTCCTCGAAGATGGAACGCCGGTCGATGTCATTCTGAACCCGCTCGGGGTACCGTCGCGGATGAATCTCGGACAGATTCTCGAGATCCACCTCGGTTGGGCCGCAGACAAGCTCGGCTACCGGGCGGTTACGCCGGTTTTTAACGGGGCGAGCGAGGAGGCGATCCGAGACGAACTCGAGCGCGCGGGCCTGCCGAGAACCGGCAAATCAATCCTTTACGACGGCC
>CAYZYD010000369.1:0-4880 GCA_964482505.1 uncultured Planctomycetia bacterium
CTGCTAGTCCGACTGTCCCGCTCCAGATAGTCGCTGCCGCTCCCCAACGTACCCCGATCGGCGCCACGACCAACGGCCAAAGTACGTACCACGGGTAAACAACCGGGCTCGTGAGGAGCAGAGTCAACAAGATTGCGTAGAGCGCAACGTTGGCTCGGGCTCGTCGACGCCATGCGATGCAGGCGACGAGCACACTTGCCCCGACCGTGACGAGCCGCGCAAGCTGCTTGGCGCGGACGAGTCCCATTTCATCGTCCCAAGCGAGGGAGCGAATCCACCGGTAGATCGATCCGTTGGCTTCAAAGTGAGACGCATAAGCGCTCGTAGTGGTCACGATTCCTGACCAGCCACCAGCGACGAAAAGCGGCCAACCCCAAGCCAGAAGTGCAAGTACTGAATAAGCGATGACGATGCGAATGAGCTGCCGGCGTGCGTCGTGGCTGGGAACCCCTCGGGCCTGCATGGCTTCTCTAGTGTCCTGTTCGGAAAGTTCGAGTGAGAACTCGGCGAGCCATTCGGCCTTCCTGGCTAGGCGCCGCGACGCAAGTCGGATTGGTAACTCCTTCGAGGAGCGGCAACAACGCCAGGGAGGTCGAGGGCCGGCGATTCTTGCTCGAACTTTTCGAACAGGACACTAGTGTCGCGAAGAAGAAACGGAAGAATAGCCCCAGCGTAGGGCTTGACTCCGATCGCAAGCAGTAAGAAGCCTCCCGCGAGTATAGGTCGACCGCGGCTTGAGGACCGAAGAGCGAGGACGATGAATAGGATCCCAAGAATGTCCTGGTGCGCCATACCCGCACACTCGATCGTCAGAAGAGGATTCCACGCGAAGACGGTTGCCGACCATTCGCTACGATTGTTTTGCCGACAATATCCGATCACAATGATGCTGGTGATAATCGCGCACGCGGCGGCAAAGATCCGCCAGACGCCGGCTCGTTGCCACCAGCTGAGCTGCGGGACAGTGTCCCGCCAGTTGTCGTGGGCGAGCTGCGTAGGATAGGACACGAAGTGGTCTTCGATTCCCCGGAGAACCACGAAGGTGACCTCGGACTCCGATGGTATAACGTCGGTAGATGAGGGAAGGCCACCAAGCGGTCCCCAATATCGAGAGGACCCAACCCTGGTTCTTGTGCAGCGCGTTCGGTGGGCGTTATCCGGTAGTGGCTCTCTCCATCGAGCCACAATCGACCGTCCATTCGGTAACGCAGCACATCGTCACTGAGGACAGGCCAGAGACATAGGAGCGACGTGAATTGAAGCAGCACGCAGCCCAAGACTATGGCGGTGGCGGAGCGCATATTCGGTTGCGGGGCAGCAGATCGAAATGAAAACCAGCCGCCCAGTAGCAGGATCGCTGACAGTACCTGCCCAACCACTAGTAGAGTATCGCCGCCGTCGAGTAGCCGTTCACCGCGCACGGAATACAACCAGACCAGCTGGAAGCCTCCCGCCGCGACCGATACGCTGGACCCTATTTGTGAGCGCATAACGCGGTTGTTTCGTGAACAAGTACAAAAAATGAGCGCATGAGCTTCTCGAATGGTGGCAAAAGCATTTTGTCCCACGTCTGTGGGACCTGCTTACCGAAGAGACGTTCTCCGCTGTAAGGACCTCTGCCATCGATTCCGAACCTTCACCACGGGTCGCTCCGATTTACAGATCGCGTCGCTGCTACAGTTTGATCATGCGTGTTCTCTACGGTCGCGCGGGTTATGAGGATCGTTATCGTTCGGTCGTCTCACACATCCCAGTCGGCGCTTCCGTGCTCGACGTTTGCTGTGGCGATGCGCGACTTTTTACCCACTACCTTCGCGGACGAAACCCAGATTACCTCGGTCTTGACGCGTCTCGCTCCTTGGTTCGAGACGCCGTTACCCGAGGTGTGGACGCCCGGCCCTTCGATTTCCGCTCGAATGAGCTTCCTCGCGCGGATTGCGTAGTTATGCAAGGTTCGCTCCATATCTTTACCGCTGGTCAAAGAACGCCCGACCCCGTGCTCGCACGACTGTTTGAAGCCGCGAACGAGCGGGTCATTGTAGCGGAGCCGGTCCGAAATCTGTCCTCCGCTCGTTCCTCCATAATCGCAGGGTTCTCGCGTTGGATCACTCGCAACGACAAAGAGCCCGGTTCCCGTTTTGATCGTGAGAGCTTCCTCGCCCTCTGTCAACGCCAAGATCCGGCTGTCGCCACCTACGCGATTGTTGGGGAGAGAGAGTATGTCGCCGTCTTCGACAGGCAGCCACGAGTCGAAACTCAGAACAACCGTCGGGACCCCAATTGCTGATGCCTTATCCGGAGCTATCGCTCATCGTCCCGTGCTTTAGAGACGCGGACCATCTCGAACGCCACACATTACGTCTCTTGACCACACTCGAATCGTGCCTCGATCGGTGGGAGATAGTCCTCGTTAGCGATGCCAGCGACGATGAATGTGGAGCTATCATCGATAGGATGAGTCGACAGTTTCCGCAATTGCTGCGCGCTGTGCACCACCCGGAGAACCGTGGGCGCGGCGCTGCCGTAAAGTCGGGACTTTTGGCCGCGCGCGGTCGATACGCGGGTTATGTCGATATCGATTTAGAAATCGCCGAGTACTACATTCCGGCCGCCCTTCAACTTCTTCAAGAAGGAGCAGACGCAGTTCTCGCTGAGCGCCATTGCGATCCGTTGCGACGCGGACTTTTGCGTTGGACCATGAGTCGCGGATACAACATTCTCGTACGGGCGGCATTCGGATCAACGCTGCGAGATACCGAGGCGGGTTTCAAATTTTTTCGGGTCGATCGCTGCCGGACAGTGATCGATCAGTCGAACGACGACCACTGGTTTTTCGACACGGAGATCGCCTACCGAATGGAGAGAGCGGGGCTCACCATTCGTACCGTCCCCGTGGCCTATGTACGCGCGAACGCCAAGGCCTCGACGCTCCGGCTGTTTCGAGATTCGGTCCGCCAACTGCGCTCGCTCGAGGCATTCCGTCGAATAGTCGCGGAAGGCGATCGTCCGCGACCGGCGGCTGTCTCGACCGTGTCGCCGCTCCCGATACCGTTTCACGTTCGTTGGAAGCCTCAGAGTGAGCTCGGACAGGTTGTGCGCTGCCTTCACGGAGAAACCGCGGGCGGCGGCGAACTTATGCAAGAGTGTGAGCGACGAGTTGGGGACTTGTTTCGAGAAGACGCTCAACCAGCGGAGGTTTTGCCGCACGTCTTGTTAACCGGTTCGGGTACGTCTGCGCTGGAGATTGCGGCCGTTCTGGCGAAGCTTGGACCAGGGGATGAGTTCATCGTTCCGAGTTATGCGTTTACAACTTCGGCTGCAAGCCTGGCCGCGTATGGCGCCCGCCCCGTATTCGTCGATGTCAAAGCGTCGACATTTACGCTGGACCCGGAGGCCGCCGCGCGGGCGATCAGCCCGAGGACTCGCGCTCTCTGCATGGTTAATTATAACGGGGTCGCCCCAGACGGAGCCGAGCTTCGCGATCTCTGCGATCGCCACGATCTCGTTCTTATCGAAGACCACGCGCATGGACCGGGCGGTTTTGGAGGCGAGCTCAGAGTCGGACTGATCGGAGACGTCGCCATCCTCAGTTTTCATGAAACCAAAAACCTCGCGTGCGGCGAAGGGGGCGCACTCCTCGTCAATCGTGAGGATTGGATCGACCGTGCGACTACGGTTCGGGATAAAGGCACAAATCGAGCGGCCTTCATGGCCGGCCGGGTACCCAGCTATGAGTGGGTCGATTTCGCAAGTGGCGCCCGCCCCTCAGCTCTTCTTGCGGCTCAGTTGCTTGCGCAGCCTAACGACTGAGCAGAGACTTCGAAGCGACGCGCGGAGATCGGGCGACAATATGCGGCGAATCTACCCGACTCACTTCGTACGCAGATTCTTCCCCCGGGGCACCTGCCCAGTTGGTCACTCTTTCCAGTCGTAACGGCAACTTCGGACGCGCGCGATCGTTTGATTCGATATTTGGCCGAGAGTGGCATCGAGTCAAGGTTCCACTACACTTCGCTTCACACCTCCCAAAGAGGGCGAGAGGTGGGCCGCTCTATTTATTGCCCCAACTCAGAAGTCCTCTCAGCCTGTTTGACTCGCCTACCTCTCTACCCCAACCTCTCGGGCGACTCTGTAACGCGCTGTCTCGACGCACTCGATCGTTGGGGAAAAATCCAGTGAGCCCCGAGTGACCCCCGAAGAGTCATATCGCTTAAGCCGGAAATGTTTGGGCGCTGAAGCACTGCCAGGGTCTCAATACGCTTTTACTTTAAATCGAGCTGCTGCTTAGGCCTCGCACGCTCGAGTTAGATTCACGCGGCGAGTCTCTGTCCAGATACTCTCGCGCTGGGAAGATCGTCTAAGCAGTTAGTTTCTGATCGAGTTCTGTGAATGCTAACGGCCAGTTTTCTTCGTGTGCCTTCGCGGCGGCCTCATCCTCAAAGCCCGCATGCGTCATGCTTACCGCGGTGCCACTTTCCAGCGGAGCGAGCTCAATGGTGATAAATGTCTCAGCCCCATAGGTGCCCGGGTTCCCGGTCACCCAAGTCATTTCGATCAAGCGGTCTCGCTCGAGCCTCACGAATCGTCCATAGTGCGCGTGTCGACCCCAATCGTGCCGATTATAGAAAAAAAATGGCTGGTTCTCCTCTGGGGTCATGCTGAGCTCACCGGGCTCTGCGAACCACAAATCAAAATCACGCGTCCAGGCGTTGTAGATCGAAGTCGCATCGGCACTCAGCCTCAGCTCAAGCTTGAGAGAGTGCGGGCGAGACGACAAATCCGGGGCAAGGCTCTTCTCCATGAGCTCTCCAATTTAATTAGTCTTGGGTGCAATCTAAGTAAAGACAGCGCCCGTGCTAGTGTCCTGTTCGGAAAGTTCG